>CAZADN010000209.1:0-3715 GCA_964483895.1 uncultured Legionellaceae bacterium | reverse complement strand
CAACAAAACAACCATAATCAGTAATATTAGTAACTTTACCTTCTATACGCTTACCTAAAGGATAACGTTCAACTAAATCAACCCAAGGATCGTTACCTAATTGTTTCATACCTAATGACACACGATTACGTTCGCTATCAAAGCTTAATACTTTAACTTTAACATCCATACCAACAGTTAATAATTCACTTGGATGCTTAACTCTCTTCCAAGAAATGTCAGTAATATGTAATAGACCATCGATTCCACCAAGATCAATAAACGCACCATAATCAGTAAGGTTTTTCACAACCCCATTTAGCACTTGACCTTCATGTAAAGAATCTAATAACGCTTGTCTATCAGCGCTGCTTTCTTCTTCAACAACTGCACGACGTGAAACAACGATATTATTACGTTTCACATCCATCTTAATAACTTTGAACTCTAACTCTTTACCTTCTAAGTAAGATGGATCTCGAACTGGTCTAACATCTACTAAAGAACCTGGAAGAAAAGCACGAATCGTACCAATTTCTACAGTAAAGCCGCCCTTTACTTTTCCTGAAATCAAACCAACTACGGTTTCATTATTTTCATGCGATTTAGCTAGTTTACGCCAAGATTCTTGACGTTTTGCTTTCTCTCTAGATAGTAAAGTTTCGCCATGACCATCTTCTACAGAGTCTAAAGCTACTTCTACAGTATCACCTACACTGACTTCTAAATCCCCATTTTTATCGCAAAATTCTTCTTTAGCAACTATACCTTCGGACTTTAACCCTGCATTTAAGGTTACAAAGTCGTTATCTATATTGATAACCTTCGCAGAAATAATCGCACCAGGATGAAATTGTGCACCGACAATACTTTTCTCAAATAACTCTTTAAAACTCTCAGACATGTCAATTTAAACTCAATTATAATAAAATATAGGAGTAATTAAATACTCCCCCCTAAAACAATATACATAAAATACATACAGAAAAATCAAAAATATACTTACTTACAATTTTTCGTGAATCAATTGTAATATATTTGCAAACACTTGTGCAATACTTAACCCCGTAGTATCTATCAAAACTGCATCTTCTGCCGGTTTCAATGGAGCATGTTGACGCTCGGTATCTCTGGAATCACGTTTAGCCAACTCATCTGCAACCTGCTCGAGGCTAACATTAATTCCTTTATCTTGCAACTGTAAATATCTACGCCGCGCTCTTTCCTCAGCCGACGCATATAAATATATTTTTAAAATGGCCTTAGGAAACACTACTGTTCCCATGTCTCGCCCATCCGTTACTAAGCCAGGTAATTGAGCAAATGCTCGTTGCTTATCTAGCAATGCTGCGCGTACAACTGGTAATGCCGCAACTTTAGATGCATTTTGACCAGTTTGTTCAGTCCGTAATTCTTGACTTACATCTTCTTCGTCTAATAAAATTTTTACATCTAAATCATCATGAGCAAGAAAGCGTAAATTTACTTCATTAACAATTTCTACAAGTTTAGAAGCATCATCTAGACTAACATCGCGTTTAGCCGCAGCTAAAGCTAAAACTCTATATAAAACTCCACTATCTAAAAAATGCCAACCTAAATGTTTAGCAAGCATATGACATAGCGTACCTTTCCCAGTGCCACTTGGTCCGTCTAAGGTTATAATTGGTATATTATCAATATTCATAATTCAACTTACTGTTATATTTAATTTCAATTTCAAAGCTAGCTCTATAAAATTTGGAAATGAAGTAACATATCCAGAGCTATTATTAATAGTTACTGGTCCATTCGCAACCAAACCAGCTATTGCAAAAGACATTGCAACTCTATGATCATCAAATCCATCTACTTCACCGCCTTGTATCTCACCGCCGCGAATATAAACACCATCCTCAAGCTCTTGTGCATCTATACCTAGATTTTGCAAACCTGAAATCATTACTTTAATTCTATCGCTTTCTTTATAACGTAATTCTTTGGCGCCATGCAGTAATGTATGGCCTTTGGCATATGCGGCTGCAATAAATATTATTGGAAACTCGTCTATCGCTGAAGGTACCAAAGAAATTGGTATATCTATACCTTGCAACTTTGCTGATTTTATAAACAAATCAGCAACTGGCTCTTCACCATACAGCCGTTTATTTAATATCTCAATCGACGCGCCCATTAATTGTAAAATTTTAATAATCCCAATCCTACCTGAATTAATACCAACATCACGAATAAATAAAGACGAACCTTCCAAAATTGTTGCAGCGACAATAAAAAATGCCGCAGAAGAAATATCGCCTGGTATTTTTAAATCACAAGCTAAACATTCGCCCTTAGATTTAATGGTTATCTCACTTTCTGACTTTAAAATAGGATAAGAAAATGCTGTTAACATACGCTCCGTATGATCGCGCGTGTGTCCAGCATCATGAATTATAGTGTCACTATTAGCATACATTCCTGCAAACAATAAACATGACTTAACTTGAGCACTTGCTGTTGGCATTTCATAATCTATACCATGCAAAGGACTTACCCCATTTATATACAATGGTGCTTTATCATCAGTTGCGATAATATCTGCCCCCATTTGCCTTAAAGGTCTAACAATCCGCTCCATAGGTCTATTTTGTAAACTTTTATCACCTGTCAAAACTGAAGAAAAACTTTGACCAGCTAAAATACCTGCGAGTAAACGCATTGTTGTTCCAGAATTTTCACAGTTTATAGCAGTTGTTGGCGCATGCAATCCATATTTGCCAACTCCATGTACCAAAACAATATTTTCATGTATATCTATTTTAACGCCCATTTTTTGCAAAGCATGCATGGTCGCAAGACAATCAGCTGAAGTTAAAAATCCTGTAATTTTAGTGGTACCTTTAGCGATGGCACCTATCATCATTGCTCTATGTGAAATAGACTTATCCCCAGGGATAGTTATTTCTCCACGCAAGGACAAAGAAGGATTAGTTACAATGTTATTGTTTGTCATAATGAATTAGAGCATGCAAAGTCTTTCATAAAATCAATTAATGCGTCAACACCAGCTAATGGCATAGCATTATACAAACTAGCACGCAAACCTCCTACCGCACGATGCCCTTTTAAAGCTAATAATTCGTGCTTCTCTGCCTGTCTCAAAAATTCTGGAATAAGATCTTCACGAACAATATTAAAACAAACATTCATCAAAGAACGTGATGATTTGGCAACTTTACAATAATAAAAATCACTATTATCAATAAAATCATATAATCTATTAGCTTTTACTAAATTAATTTCATAAAGATTTTCAACTCCACCTTGATTTTTAACCCACTTAAACATTTTATTTGCCATGTAACAATTAAATGTTGGTGGAGTTGCATAAAGTGAGTCGTTTTTAACATGCGTTTTGTAATCAAGCATCGTTGGTATAGTATAGCCAACATCTTCTTTTATTAGGTCTTCACGAACAATGATTACCGTTAATCCAGCTGGTGCAATATTCTTTTGCGCACCAGCAAAAATAATACCGAAATCATTAATATTAATAGGCTCGCTAAGAATACTTGAAGTCATATCTGCGACCAAAGGAATATCACCAAAGTTTGGAACCTCAGAAAAACGTACGCCATTTACAGTTTCGTTAGTTGTATAATACACATAACGTGTATTCTCTGCTAACTGCCAATCAAGCTGCTTAGGCACATCAATAAATCCTTGAGATTCGCTACTTGCCACACAATATGCGCGT
>CAZADN010000208.1:0-3776 GCA_964483895.1 uncultured Legionellaceae bacterium | reverse complement strand
TGATACTCTTAGAGTAAATCCCGAGCCTATTATTGAAGCTTTTGAAAAGTTAAAAAGCAAAAATAGCATAATTTTTTTACAACACGAAATGCATTTTCAGTTGTCATTGGCTTTGGAAGTTTATAAAAAACAATTTAATGATATCGGTAAAGATTATTTTGTATCTCCTGAGATAATGCAAAAAGTTAACGCTCTGGTTATGCAAGAGTTTGCTGATGCTTTAAAGGCGGCAAAGGAAAATGGGACTAAAGATGTAGATGTAGAAAAACTAAATTCTATTTTAGATAAAAAACGTCTGGAAATTTCCGAGAAAGCCCATGATTATTTATTAGAAGAAATAACGCCAAAATTTAATTTAGATTTAACAAAATTTGATCTTGATAAAGCTCGAGAAGATGCAGAATGTACTCCAGCAACCACTAAAAAAATATTGCATACTGATACTAATTTAAAAACTTTAACTGTGATAAACGGTTCTGTATGTACTTCTCATAATAGACAAGAAGGTGACAAATTTGCTCATCGTGGAATTAGCACTTATCGAATTGATGATGAATCACAAGTTCTATATAAAATTAAAGGGTTGCAAGTCAGGACTCCTTCTTTACCGCTTAAAAAGGGATTGTCTGAGCAAGAATATATTAATGATACGGTTGTAAAAATTAAAGCATTGGTTACAGATTATAATTTAGTAGAAAAGCCTTTTACATATAATCTATTAACAGCGATGCAGCATAGGCTAGACGATCTTCAGGGTAAAAATAAGCAAACTCAAAGTGCTAAACATATAATGCTTGCTTCTCATAAGTATAATCGAGAGATATCTAACAACGGTAAAAGTAATTTTTGTTTAGTACAAGCAATTTCAGTAAATGGTTTTGGTAGGCCACTGGGTTATAAAAGATTTGGATTTTATACAGATGTACCTAATGAGGCTACTTTATTAGCTGAAATGGCTCTTTGTTATAATATGGGTTATGAAACAATACTGAATAAGTATCAAGAGTTTTTAAAACAACCTGAGCCAAAAGGTTTTTGGAGTAAGTTGTTTACATCTCCATATTTTGTAAAGTCTCAACAAGGTAAAGATTTACGTGCGGAAATTGTTCAGAAAAAAATTAAGTGGCAAGGTGCTCGAGAAGTAGATAGGAATGATAATACTGCTTTAGTGCGCACAAGTTTACAAAAAATTATGGCATACGATCTGCATTATGGTCATGATTATGCAAAACTTATTCAAACCTTGTCGATTTTTCTTGAAAATGAATCAATAGTAGGCTGTAAAAGTGGTAATGAGCGCACGCCGATAATTTTGGAGCGTGAGCAGTTGTTAAAGCAAGCAGATATTCCTAAAGAATTACGAGATGCATTTTTTAATGTTGCTAGCGCCCAAGATAAAAAAGCAACTACAAAAGCTTTAGATGAGTTAAAGCTTAAAATTAATAACTATTATAATGCAGAAAATTTATATGGCGCGAGCGCTATGATTCCTTTGGTAGATCAAGGTGCAGGGCATAAAATTTCTGCAAAAAATGGTTTTGAAATGAATCCTAATAATGCGGAAGATCAAAAAAAAGAAGGTATTACTAACTTAAGTCAAAAAAATACTAGAGAATTGCAGGCGCATAATAAATTGCCGGATTATATTGTGGCTGCGGTTGGTAGGTTTATTATGCAAAGTGGATTGACGAAGGAAGATTCTGTTGAAGTTGGGGGTGGTAGTCTCGCGAAAATTTCCGAAAAATTGGATGGTGGTTATAAGCCTGTGCCAAGCCAGGAAAAGACGTTTATTGTTAATAATGATAACAAAGAACATGTTGTTGATAGTGAATCTAATCAGTCCGCTAAATTTGTTTCTACTGATAAAACAGAAGTGTACACATATACAATGTGAATTAGTGCCACGTTCTTCCCGGATTACGCTTTGCTTCATCCGGGCTACGTATCTACGTATTTACGTATCCGAGCCGCGACCGTTAGGGAGCGGAGATTTTTACTTGAAAATTTATGCAATATAATAATAAGGATTTGGAATCTTAAAAGTTTTTATTGCGTGGCCACCCTGTAAGTCGCTCATTTGATCGCCGATTGATGCGATTATGGTATAACCTTTACTTTCTAACATTGCTCTGGTTGCAGCTTTATATTCTTGGATTGAGCCTTTATTGTAGGTTGTAGGCCTGGTGTATACAGCTGTGAATTTCGTGTACCCAGCGTTTTTTAGGTTTCTAATCGTTGCTTGTTGTGCGTATGAACGACGTGCTGTTATAAAAAATACCGATACTTTGTTATTTATAGCATTCCTATAGAGCGAAAGAACAGGTTCAATCGCTGGGGCATTAGCTTTTAATATTTCATTGCGCGAAGCAATTGGGTCATAGCAAAAGTGTCTTTTTGCCATATTTTTATAATAAGACAAGCTTGTCTCATCTATATCTAAAACTACAGCAAGTTTTTTTGAGTTACCATTTTTTATATTTTCTTTTACCTGTTGATCGATGTATTTATCGGCTTCCGTCGCAATTTTAGAAATATCCTTAAAATATTCGCCAGAATCGTAATATTTTAGTAGTTCTTGACGTAGAGAATGAATATTTGTTGGCTCGGCAAAAGATTTGCTGTTTATGAAGATTGTGCATAAGATTATAAAAAAAACATTATTAATCAAACGAAAAGATTTCATAATTTTCCCAATGGCAGTTGGTAACGGGCAAAATTATATCATGAATTTATGGTTTTGTATTAATATTTCTTCAGAATTTTAGCGTAATTATCTTAATAAAATCAAACATTAGCTTATCATTTACATAAAATTCCATTATAATCTAGTACCTGTTTAGTACTAGATTGTTTTATTGAGGAATGTTATGCTGCGCATCAGTAAATTAGCCGATTATGGAACGGTTATAATGGCATATCTTGCTAAGAATGTTGGCAAGCTTGCTAGTGCGCGTGATATAGCTGAAAATACGCGGTTGTCTGTGCCAACGGTAAGTAAGTTATTAAAAACATTAAGTCAGGCAAACTTGTTAGTTTCAGTGCGAGGCGCCAATGGCGGGTATAAGTTATGTAAAGATGCAGAGAATATTACGCTTGCTGATGTAATCTATGCATTAGAAGATAATCACGGCTTAACTGAGTGTAGCGATGTATCTGGTGCTTGCGTTTTACAGAGTAAGTGTTTGATGCAAAAAAATTGGCAGTTAGTAAGTCAAGCAATTTATGCGGCTTTAAGTAGCGTAAGTCTTGCGGACTTGCAAGATCCTTATTTGCAAATAGATTATAAATTTGGAGTTAGTGGTGGCAAAAAATAATAAAGAGCTTAGCTCTTTGCTAGACCAAGATTATAAACATGGTTTTACAACAGATATAGAAGTTGAGACTTTTCCGAAAGGTCTTAATGAAGATATCATTAGACGTTTATCCGCGATTAAAAAAGAACCAGAGTTTTTATTGGAATGGCGGTTAAAAGCATTTAAATACTGGCAAACTATGCCGCATCCAGAGTGGTCGAGCGTACATTTCCCTCCAATTGATTATCAAGATTTAGCGTATTACTCCGCGCCTAAAAATTTAAAAGACGGTCCAAAGAGTTTAGATGAGGTAGATCCTGAACTTTTGGCAACTTATGCAAAATTAGGTATTCCTTTACATGAACAAGAAATGCTCGCTGGCGTTGCGGTGGATGCGGTTTTTGATAGTGTTTCAGTAGCAACAACTTTTAAAGCTAAGCTTGCAGAAAAAGGTATTATTTTTTGCTCATTTTCTGAGGCGGT
>CAZADN010000207.1:0-3782 GCA_964483895.1 uncultured Legionellaceae bacterium | reverse complement strand
AAAATTGGCATTTTATAGTAAAAAGATAGGCAGATACATGTGATTGCCAAACTCATTCCCAACGCAAAAACCCAAGAACTTATTTCCGCTGGAGTTGCGCCAGCAGTGGTTGCAGCTTGGAATACTATAGCCACAGAGCTTGTAAAACCAACTAAAACCCCAACAAAACCAGCTGTAATGTGAGGTAAACTGAAAAATGACTTCAAAATAAATCTCCCGCTTAATATTCTGAGCTATTTTATCATCTTTAGATAATTTTGGTATCTATTTACATCAATGATTTTATTTTTTACCGCATTAATTATTGCGCATCCTGGGGTGTCTTTGTGCGAACAGTTTCTGAATTTGCATTGAGATACATAAGGTTTAAATTCCCGATATCCAGCCGCAATTTGCTCATTCGGCATGTTCCATAAGCTAAGTTCTCTAATTCCTGGAGAATCAATAATTGCGCCACCGCATGTTAAATGATAAAACTTAGAGTTGCTAGTAGTATGACATCCTGTTTGATTGGCATTAGACAAGCCTCCTGTTCGAATATTATTAGATTCTTCGGGTAATATTTTAGCAATTATTGATGATTTCCCAACACCAGATTGTCCGACTAATACACTTGTTTGATTGTGTAAAATTTTTTTAAGTTTTTTATCATCAATAATTTTTTGATTAGTAAATAATATAGGATATCCAAGTGGTTCGTAATTCTTTAATAGAGAAGTTTGAATCTCATCGCAAGGTAAATCAGTTTTATTAAGGATTATAAAAGGCGCAATATTTAAAAAATCCGACATTACTAAATAGCTATCTAGTAATGACCATGAAGTACTTGGGAAAGGAGCGATAACAATTAAAATCTGAGTAATATTAGCAGCTATAGGTTTAATTTTTGCATTAGCATCAGGCCTCCCTAAGACTGATTTTCGAGGTTGGCGACTAACAATTACGCCATTTTGATATCCATCTTCTTGCCAAATTACTCTATCTCCAGCAACTATAGAGTCAACACTAGGTCTTATTGAGCAGTGAATTAAATTACCTTTACTATCTTCAACATAAGCATGTTTGCTATGGCGCATAATCACTAAGCCTTCGCATAATAAATCATCATGTACAATATCTTTCTGGCGTAAAGATTGTTGCTTTTTTTCAATTCTAGCTTGTTGCTGTTTACTAATCCGTCGGTTTTTCATATTCTAGTTAGGATTTGATAGTATCTTTAAAGGATAACATGAAAATTTACTTAGTGGGCGGTGCTGTACGAGATAAATTATTAAAACTGCCGGTTAATGAATTAGATTGGGTTGTTGTTGGCAGTAGTCCTAAGCAAATGTTAGATTTAGGTTATACGCAGGTCGGTCGAGATTTTCCGGTTTTTTTACATCCAGAAACTAAAGAAGAATATGCTCTTGCACGGCAAGAACGTAAAACAACTACAGGGTATTATGGCTTTGCCTGTGATTATAATCCAAAAATTACTATAGAAGAGGATTTATTTAGACGTGATTTGACTATTAATGCAATTGCTATGCGTGATGATGGCGAGTTGATAGATCCTTACGGTGGTCAAAAAGATTTAGAAAATAAAATATTAAGACACGTTTCTGATGCTTTTGTCGAAGACCCATTACGTTTATTACGTGTTGCAAGGTTTGCCGCGCGCTATCATTATTTAGGATTTAAAATAGCCCCTGAAACTAAAAGGTTATTGCGTACTATAGTTGCAAGTGGGGAGCTTAATGCATTAGTTAAGGAGCGAGTGTGGCAGGAATTAAGAAAAAGTTTATTGGAAAAAAATCCTGAAATTTTTTTCTGTGTTTTACGTGAGTGCGGCGCTTTAAAGCAAATGTTTCCAGAGATAGATAGATTATTTGGAGTACCAGCAACTACAATTTATCATCCTGAAATTGATACTGGTGTGCATACATTGATGGTAATAAATAGAGCTGCAAAATTATCTACAAAACTTTCGGTTAGATTTGCTGCAGTTATGCATGATTTAGGGAAGGGATGTGTTGCGCAAGATATTTGGCCTAGTCAGACTAAACATGAGGAACTAGGTTGTGATATAATCAATAACTTGTGCTTACGTTATAATGTGCCAACAAAATTACGCAGGTTTGCAGTGCTTGTTTCTAAGCTGCATTTACAAGTGCATAAAGTATTTGAAATATCCTCTGAAGATATAGTTGATACAATGGAAAAAGCAGATGGCTTTCGCAATCCTGAGATGCTGTTAGATTTACTAGAGGTTGCAGAGGCAGATTCATTAGGTAGAGGATTGACGGGTGATTATCCTAATATTCCTTGGTTTTTTCCTAGCAGTCCTGAAAATTCAGTTGTTGAATATAAACAAGCTAAGCTCTGGCGTGAAATATTAGAAAATTGTCAAAAAATAAAAATTAGTGAATTTATTGAAGATGATTACTCTGGAGAGCAAATAAAAGCAGAGTTAAAACGCATACGCATTAATTGTGTAAAAGATACTATAACTTCTTGGAAACAGCATGAAAAATAAGATGAATTTAATTTGGTTAGATTTAGAAATGACGGGCCTAGAGGTAGAAAGTGAGCGCATACTTGAAATAGCAACAATAGTCACAGATCCACATTTAAATATTCTTGCTGAGGGACCAGTATTTGCGATTCGTCAAAGTAACGAGTTGTTAGATAAAATGGATGAATGGAATACTAGACAACATAATAAATCAGGATTAGTTGCAAGAGTTAAAGCAAGTAAAATTACCGAAGAGCAGGCGGAAAAAGAAACAATTGATTTTCTTAAACAGTATGTTGATAAAGGCGATTCGCCACTTTGTGGAAATAGCATTTGTCTAGACAGAAGATTTTTGCTTAAATATATGCCTAATTTGGCTTTTTATTTTCATTATCGCCAGATTGATGTGAGTTCAGTTAAAGAGTTAGTTGCACGTTGGAAGCCTGAGTTATTATCAGCATTAAAGAAAGAATCCAAACATCTTGCTTTAGATGATATTAAAGATTCAATTAATGAATTAGCTTACTATCGTGAACATTTTATTTCAGCCTAGCGACTGTGAAGACAGATCTTAAAGGAAGATTTATGATAAACCGTGAGATGTTAGAGTTACCAAATGGCGCTTCGCGCCTGTTATTACATTCTTGTTGTGCACCTTGTTCTGGCGAGGTTATGGAAGCATTGATTGCATCTGATATTGATTTTACAATATTCTTTTATAACCCTAATATTCATCCAGTACAAGAATATGAGAATAGAAAACAAGAAAATGTTGATTTTGCTAAAAAACATAATATTCCATTTATTGATGCTGACTATGATAAAGATAATTGGTTTGCGCGAGTTAAAGGACTAGAATGGGAGCCTGAAAGAGGTAAAAGGTGTTCAGCTTGTTTTGACATGCGATTTGAAAGGACAGCTTTGTATGCATTTGAACATGGCTTTTCAGTGATTTGTAGCTCCCTTGGCATTTCCAGGTGGAAAGACTTCGAGCAAATTAATGAGTCTGGAGTAAAAGCTGCGAGTAGATATCCTGATATAACTTACTGGACTTATAATTGGCGTAAAGGTGGTGGTGCTGAGCGAATGTATGTGATAGCTAAACGTGAAAACTTTTATAAACAAGAATATTGTGGGTGTGTATATTCATTAAGAGATACTAATGCTTGGCGTAAACAAAATAATAGAGATAGAATACATATTGGTGTAAATCATTATGAGATGGAAGATTGATTAAAAGTATGGTTTTGGTTAGGATACTATTTTAAATAATATAATAATCAGAGCC
>CAZADN010000206.1:0-3793 GCA_964483895.1 uncultured Legionellaceae bacterium | reverse complement strand
AGAACCGCTATTCTTAATGCCGCATAAATGAACAATTATCACTCAGTTTATTACATTTCCTCTGGTATAAAAAGAATATTTATTTTTGCCTGTTTTTTTAGCTTGATACATTGCGGTATCCGCATTTTTCAATAAAACATTATAGGTATCTCCTGCTTCTGGATAGACAGCAATACCAATACTGACTCCCGAATATAGATATTTATTTTTGATAAAAAAGGGCTCATTAAGTACATTTATTAGTTTTTTTGTTATATTACTGATATCATGGATAGAATTCGTTTCCGAAAGGATAATTCCAAACTCATCTCCACCTAAGCGCGCACAGTAATCACTAGCTCGTATTGACTTTTGCAAGCGAGTAGAAACCTGTTTAATTAATTCATCACCAACATCATGTCCTATCGAATCGTTAATTTCTTTAAAATTATCTAAATCCAAGTAAATAAATGTAAATTTACTGCAATAACGTTTAGATCTCGATATCATTTTATTTGTGGTTTCTTCCAGAGCTCTTCGATTTAGTAATTGAGTCAATGGATCATGGGTAGAAAGCTGTTCGAATTTTTCTTTTTGTTTAAGTAATTCTTTTTGAGCTTCAAGGGCAACTCTATAACTTCCAAAATAACCTAATATTAATGCAGAAAAAGGAATTAAATAACTTATTATTTGTATCAATAAAGCACCAAGATAAGCAGTATCAAAAATTGTTATGGAATAAAAAATCATATAGCAAGACATGGAAATTTGCGTTAACGAAATATAGAATACAGAATCAGTTAGTGTAGAAGGGTTATTTCTAAATAACTGCGGATATATGCTGAAGGATAAATACAAATATAAACATAGAGTTATTATTCCTAAAGGCTGTTTTGTTATGCTTTCTGGATAAATAATCTGAGCTACATTTTTCATCTGAGGTAGCGAAAAAATCAACCAGTAGCTACTTGCCATAATAAATATATTAAATAAAAATAAAAGAATGTAAGCTAACCTTTTTTGAGCAGAATTTTTTAATAAACAAATTTTTAAACTCATTACTAATAATAAACCTGTAAAGGTATTCGAAAACACCCATGCGTATGCGTGGAGGTTTTCAACCCGATTGTCCATAGAATGCATCCAATCATTAGATAAGGTAAATATGATGTTAAAAAAAGCAGCAAATAGATAGGCGGTGCCGATGCCCAAAGAGACGTCATCTACTGTTAAATAGTAATGGGTGAATGCGAGCAAAACGATTATTGAAGCGATAATTGAAATAGACCAATAATATAAGGCGTGGTACACAATTGTTGATGTATGTGCCCAAGTGCTCCCTCCTAATTCAAAACCAAATATTATGCCTAATATTGGAAGTGTAATAGCTAATACAATAAAAACTATAAATAGTTTTGGCAAAGTTACTAATATGCTGTTCTTATGTAAACTTTTAATCATTTTAATAAGCTCACCCTAAAGTAAATCTGCCTGACCCACTACCCTTAATTTTGAATAAACTGTTAAATTAAATACATCTTAAAATATCGCTCAGGTATTTCTTTTTCTAAAAAAATATCAAATAAATCCGGATCGATATGACCCTCTTGTTTTAGATGCTTCATAATTTCTAAAGCATCAGATAAAGAAATTGATTTTTTATACGGTCGATCCTTCGCTGTTAATGCTTCAAATACGTCTGCAATGGCAATCATTCGCGCAGGCAATGGGAGCTGCTCTTTATTAAGACCTCTTGGGTAGCCTTTTCCATCAACTCTCTCATGATGACTTGCTGCCAGTTCAGGCACATTCTTCAAATGCTTTGGATAGGGTAACGATTGCAACATTTTTAAAGTGATGTTTACGTGATTATTGATAATTTTTCGTTCTTTATCAGATAAAGTTCCCCGTTTAATGGATAACATTTGTACCTCATGGTCAGTTAATAAAGGCTCTTTCTCTCCTGACGCACCTATCCAGTGTTGTTTCGATATCGCTGCAATTCGTTGTAGCGACTCAGGAAGCATGTATTCTCCGCCAATATTGCACTTTTTGATAAATTCAAGATCGTCATCAATAGCTTTATTTTGCTTTTGTAGGTCGCGTATTTGTTCCCACTCAATATTATTTTCACTTAATTGTTTGACTTTTTTTTGAAGGTAATGAATAAACGCGTCTCGTTTAATTACTTCGAAGCGTGTTGCAATCAAATTAATGCCATCAAGGATCCCTTCTAATTTAGTAGCTTTATCCATTATGACTTCAGGAGTTGCAATTTTGCCACAATCATGAAGCCAAGCAGCCACCTCAAGCTCATACAATTCATCCTCAGTCATATGAAATTCTTTAAGTGGACCATGATTGATTTCAGAGACCGCATGAGCAAGCATTAAGGTAATCACAGGAACTCTTTTGCAATGTCCAGCTGTATATGGGGATTTTTCATCAATAGCATTCGCAATTAATTTGATCAAGGAATCAAATAGATTTTTTTGTGCATCAATTAAACTTCTATTTGTAATGATTACTGCCGCCTGAGAGGCTAATGATTCGATAATATATTGATCTTGTTTTGAAAAAGGGATTATTTTTTTTGTTTTAGGATTAATGGAATTAACTAATTGCAAAACCCCTATTACCTCGTTAAGGTGATTACTCATAGGAACCGTTAAAAGCATCTTTGAATGGTAATTCATTATTTTATCGAAATTTTTTGTACCAGATAAATCGAATTTTTTATTTCTGTACGTATTTTTAATGTTAATTGTCTTTCCAGTTATTGCAGCATGCGGAGCGAGCAAATGCATATTAGGCTCTCCTTGCTCATTATATAACTCTAAGTTATTAAAATTAGCTGGATTCTCGCGAGAACCTCCAAAATGGAGATGCATTGACTTATTTAGCATAATTTCAAATTTTAATTCTTTATTTTCAGAACATGTATATAGAGTTCCGCCATCCGCATGAGTTATTTCTTGAGCTTTTACAAGAATAAGTTCTAAAAGGCGAGAATGATTTTTTTCTATAGACAAAGCAACTCCTACGTCAGTCAATGTACGCAATAGATAGGAAAGATGCTTTTCTCTAGTTTCCATTTTGTGATCTTCCCCTAATTTAACGGACACCACTGCTAACTTAATTGTAGCTCTCATTTTCAAATTTATCAGCATCTGGCGTTGTTTCCAGCAAAAATCGGTGAACGGAAGCATCCTAATTTCAGATCCTCCCGCCTTTATTTGATAACAAAAAAGCCTAATTGAGATAACCTGAATATTTCACCAAAATAAATTGAGGCGCTCCATTGCTTCATTAAATCAATGAGATAGAATTATTTTCGCTGAAAAACGATTCACCCACTGGGTGAAACAAGGGAGCGAAAATGATCATGACACAGAGAGCCTTACCCTTCCAGTATCAATCCGAAAAAAATAACTCGGGATTAACTGGATTCGCCGGATTACCACTATATGTAGAGCTTGTTGTACAAAGTGGTCTTGTTAAATACATCAATCAAACGATGAATACAAAAACACGAGGATGGACGGACGTTGAAATGATTCTGTCGTTATTGTGGTTCTGTCGAAAATAGAAACTGTCTGTTAAACTAAGCCCAAAAAATAATAATAAGTGAGTCAAATGATCAGTTTTAGTGGGCGTCATTTTCCAAAAGATATAATATTAATGTCCGTGAGATGGAAACTTGCTTATCCACTCAGTTATCGTAATATTGAAGAATTAATGGAAGAAAGAGGGGCTGATGGTAAGGTTCCGATGACAACGGGGTGATTTACGTTATTTTCTCAATTATTCTGGG
>CAZADN010000205.1:0-3810 GCA_964483895.1 uncultured Legionellaceae bacterium | reverse complement strand
TCCACACCCAAAAACTATTCCATCTAAATCACTAAAACTAAGCTTAGCTTCTGCCAATAACTCCGCAATCATTGGCAATAAACTATCCGTATGTTGCTTAACATTAGAATTGGTTTGTGTAAATATTTGCCCATTTCTTACAAGCGCAACACTTGCTTTATCTGTGGCTGTGTCAATTGCCAATAATTTCTTCATCTAACGCCATTTCCTGAATAAAAGATAACACTTTTTGCTCATCACGAGTTTTGGTGCAACTCGGTAAGCTTGCAAATATTTCACGACTATAATCTCTTGCCAAAAGCCTAGGATCAGCGATTATCAATACTCCTTTATCACTAACATCCCGAATTAAACGCCCTACCCCTTGTTTTAAAGAAATAATAGCACTTGGTAAAGATAAATCTGTAAAACCACTTTGCCCGTTTTTCTCAATAAAAGCGGCACGGCCTTGTACCACAGGATCCATAGGACTTAAAAACGGTATTTTATCAATAATTACGCAACTTAGCGACTCCCCTTTAACATCTACTCCTTCCCAAAATGTTGCAGTACCTAATAAAATCGCATGAGTTAAGTTTTTAAACCTTTCAAGTAAGATAGACTTTGACTCTTCGCCTTGAATAAGTAAAGGATATGAAATTTGCCTTTCCAAAATTTTTGCGGTTTTTTGCAAAGCATCATGACTTGTAAAAAGAAAAAAAGTTCGTCCGCCACAAGCTTTTAAAATAGGTAAAACTTTTTTAGTTAAAATTGGATAATATTCTTTAGATTTTGTATCTGGAATATCACGTGGTAAATATAATAAAGTTTGTTTGTTAAAATCAAATGTACTCGGGAATTTTAATAAATTTGTGCTAGTTATTCCTAATGGCTTTACAAAATTTCCAAATGATTCAGCAACCGTTAAAGTTGCTGAAGTAAATATGTAAGTACTCTTATTTTCCATTAATTGCTGTTGAAATTGGGCATCTATAGCAAATGGTGTAATATGCATAACTATTGTATGTTTAAATACTTCAACCCAGCGGATTGCATCAAAAGTATTAGCAGTAAAATCTTTAAGTAAATTTTGGAGATCTAACAACCGCTCGCGACACTTATTTAAGCCACGATTATCATTAACCACATCTATCGGCAAGTACTCAAGTAATTCGTCCAAAAAACTTAGTATATTTGCAAGGCTATTTTTAAAATCGGCAAGATTTTGAATTTTTTGCCAACTTATTTTTTCTGCTTGATTGCGCAACGAAATTAAAAGACTATCGATTAGCTTATCTAGCTCCAAGCTATTTTGTTTAAATGGTTGATTTACGAGATCTAATATAGGCCAATTTCTTAGAATATCATCCATTAAGTATCTAAGCTTTCGCGTACTAAATTGACGAGTGTGAAAATTACTCGCAACATCAGAAAGTCTATGCGCTTCATCAAAAATTACGACATCAAAATTTGGTAATAATTCGGTAAATCCATCTTCTTTAAGCCTTGAGTCTGCAAAAAATAAATGGTGGTTTATAACAACAATATTCGCATCCATCGCGCGCTTGCGCGCACGCATTAAAAAACATTTTTGAAAATCAGCGCAATCACGACCTAAGCAATTATCTACTGTTGAAGTAACGTATGGCCAAACTTCCGAATCCTCTTTCACACCCATGATTTCATTACGTTCACCAGTTATAAGACTCGGTAATTTTAGATATACCTTATGCAAATCTTCTGCACATTCTGGAGTTACAAATTGCCCTTCTTTGGCATATAAACTCGTGCGATTATAACAAATATAATTAGCGCGGCCTTTTAAATTTTGCACACTTGAAGGCTTGCCTAATGCTTTAATTAACATCGGCAAATCTTTTACAAATAATTGATCTTGCAAAGTTTTGGTTGCGGTTGCGATAAGAATTTTTTTTCCGCTTAATATTGATGGTACAAGATAGGCAAAAGTTTTACCTGTACCAGTTCCGGCTTCAGCAACCAGAATATCTTGCGACTGAATAGCTAAGGCTATTTTTTCAGCCAAATTAACTTGTGGCTCACGCACTACAAAACCTGGAATAGCTTGACTTAAACTACCATCAAAACCAAGTGCTGTGCGCGTAAGAGTTGAAAGAGAGCTTAGATTATTTTCTATTTTTCCCACTCTCTTTCAAGATAATCGATTTTATTTTTAACGTCTTCCCAATCAGCAGCATCTTCAGGCGCATCTTTTTTCTCAGTAATATTTGGCCAAACACTAGCTAATTCCGCATTGATTTGTAAAAATTGTTTTTGAGAGTCATCCAAATCATCTTCAGAAACAATTGCCTTAACTGGACATTCAGGTTCACACAAAGCACAGTCAATACATTCATCTGGATGAATAACTAAAAAATTTGGCCCCTCATAAAAACAATCAACCGGACAAACTTCAACACAATCCGTGTATTTACATTTAATACAACTATCTGTCACAACAAATGCCATAATCCAACCCCTAATAATTAAATTCCTAACGTTATGCGCTGGGCTATAAAGACCAGAATTGCTTATCCGTTCATTTTGAGACATATTGTTGGGCTTTACAGCCCAACCTACATTACCAACCTACGTTATATTATCTTGTTTTATGCATAAATTTCCATGATTTTTTCATAATATCTTGCCAAACATCCGCGATTTTCTTCTAAAACTTTAGTCGCATTAAAAATCTGCCTTTGTCTGACCAAATCATCTGTCGACATTTCAATAATACTAGCTAAAAGCACATCAACATCTTCTGCTATTACGATTGCATTAGCCGCTTGCAACTCATCGCAAATCGCCTTGGAGTTTTGCATAAATGGTCCACAAAAAACTGGCACCCCCATCAATATCGGCTCAAGAACATTATGCCCACCAATTGGCACTAAACTTCCTCCAACAAATGCATAATCACTTAATTTATAAAATCCTAAAAGTTCTCCGATTGAATCTAATACAATTACGTCTGAATTTTCAGAAATAGAAAGTAAATTACTTCTTAACCCTGTATTAAACCCATATTTTTTACTCAGTTCATAAACATGCTCAAATCGCTCTACATGCCTTGGGGCAATTAGTAATATAATATCTGGAATAAGATTTTTTAATTTTTGCAAATTAGATAATAACTGCATCTCTTCATTATCGTGAGTACTAGCAGCAATTAAGACTGGGCGCTTATTCCCCCAATCATCTTTTATACTTGAAAAATCTTTAAGTTTATTCCCGGGATTTTGAATATCAAATTTAATATTACCAAATACTGATACTATTTCTGGTCTTGCGCCAAGTTTTCTATATCTTTCCGCATCCAATTCACTTTGTGCACCAATAAAAGTAAATCGATTTAATGTAGCTTTAAAAAAATTACCAGTTTTAAGATATTGTTTAAAAGCCTTATCAGAGATTCTAGCATTCACCAAGTAAAATTTTACACCAAATTTATCCCCAAAATAAATCATATTAGGCCAAATTTCAGTTTCTAAAATAACTCCAACTTTAGCATTTATCCGTTTATAAAATCGTTTCAAACAACACGGCAAGTCATAAGGAACATATTGATGCTTTACTCTATCGCCAAATTTATTTAAAACTTGTTTTGAGCCTGTTGGTGTCATAGTAGTTACTAAAACGACCTTTTTGGCATTTAAAAACTCTTCTATCAATGGAGTTGCTGCTACCACCTCACCTAACGATACAGCATGTAACCAGATATCAACATTTTGAGGTAAATTTTTACCTAGAGAAAATCTTTCTAAAATACGTTGCCGATATCCAACATTTGTTCTGCTACGTAAAATAAGTCTT
>CAZADN010000204.1:0-3858 GCA_964483895.1 uncultured Legionellaceae bacterium | reverse complement strand
AGGTTTAAGTTGGGAAACTATCTTAAAGCGTAGAAATGGGTATCGTGCCGCGTTTAAAAATTTCGTGCCAGAACTAGTAGCGAAGATGCAGGACAAAGAGCTTGAAGAGCTATTGCAAAATCCTAATATCATCAGAAACAGATTAAAAGTATATTCAGCGCGTAAAAATGCCCAAGCTTTTTTAGAGATTCAAAAGGAATTTGGCACGTTTAATGCCTATGTATGGAAGTTCGTAGGTAATAAAGCACAAATAACCTCACCTAAGTCTATGCAGGAAATTAGAGTATCATCTCCTGAATCAGAGGCATTATCTAAAGATTTAAAAAAGCGCGGCATGAGTTTTGTCGGTCCAACGATTATGTATGCGTATTTACAAGCGGTCGGTTTGGTTAACGACCATATGACTACATGTTTTCGCCATACTATGTAAGTCCTGTTTGCGTAATAATTCTATCCAGATGATTCGAAAATAGTTGTATATCTTTAGCGGTTAGTTCATTTGGTCCTAGTGTTTGAATGCCGCCGGAGCGTAAAGACTCATTTAAATTTCTGATTGTAAGTGCTTGTTTTATATTGTTGGGGGAATATAAAATTCCTCGATTATTTAAGGCTTGAGCTTTTTTATCAATAACTTGATTGGCTAAAATAATATCATTAGTAATAACTAGGTCGTGAGCTTTGATATGTTGTATTATGTAGTTATCGGCCACATCAAAGCCATGTTCAACAACAACTCTTTTGATAAATGGCGATCCTGGAATGTTTGTAACATGATTGGCAACAATATACATCATTATTTTACGAGTTGTCGCAGCCTTAAATAAAATTTGTTTAATCGGCTTAGGGCAAGAATCACCATCTATCCATATTCGCATGTATTATTTTCCTAGTTTGTTGATAATCATTTGAATGGTATTATTATAATCTATTATCCGTGTGGAAAAATATGTATGGTACTTAATAATAATTTTATTTTAGATGAGCGCTTGGGCTCTAGCTGTTTTTACTTGCTTGATTGGCCATTGTCGCGGGTTTTATTAAAAAATAATGCGTTGTTTCCTTGGTTAATTTTAGTGCCAAGATTGCCTAATGTTAAAGAAATTACGGAGTTGTCTAAAGCTGAGCGCACGCAGCTTATGGATGAAATTTATCATGCTTCCATTGTGTTACAAGATTTTTATAAGCCTGAAAAGATAAACACCGGAGCCTTGGGAAATATTGTTAATCAGCTTCACATTCATGTGGTTGCAAGGTATAAAAGTGACGCACTTTGGCCACAAGGCATTTGGCAAGCTAATGTTAAAGAGCAACCTTATTCAGCCCCGCAAGAGTTATGTGATAACTTAACCATTAAGTTGCATTCAATTTTTGGTGTTACTTGTTAAGATTTAGAGCTGCCCTCGGGATGCGGTGGGGAGCTACGAAATGAAGCTATATCTTTTTTAGAATACTTGAAGTAGGTCTTTCATTATTATCATGCGATTCATCATTGTCACTTTTTTCAGAACCTGAATCCTTCATGTCTATTATTGCATTTCTAAAATGCAGTTGCTCGTTTTTTCTTTCTGTAATAGTGTCTGCTTGTTGGTGTGTTTCTAAGGTTAAGATCTGCTGCATATCTATAAGCATATCTTTGCGTATTTCCTGGGCCTCGGCTATGGTTTTATTGGATAAGTCAAGACAGGCATATTTTTGTAAAAATCTAATATGCTGGTTTTGAATTTCTGGGTTAGCTATGTTTTTTGTAATTGCCATGCAGGCGTAATTAAATTCTTGGATACAGTCAAGTTGAATGGCTGCTCGAAAAGCTTGGTCTTGTATCGTGGATAATTCAGCACTATTTATTCTTTCTGGGCTAATATTCCTGGAGATAATTTTTTGCACTTCCTTTTGGACTTCAAATTCAAAACGTTTTATCATGTGCATATTAAAATCATTGCCTTTATCTGATGCAACAAGCATGGGTCGTTTAAGTGCTTCTCTTATCCTATGCAGAATATTTATTACTTCGTTATCAGAGACGGTGTGAGATTTAAGGTTTTTATAACCTTCAATGATTTTATTGTGATAGTGTGGGGAGTGGTGATAGGCTTTGGCGATATGAATCGTATCAATTTCTGATAAATAATCAATGTCATGTTTAAGATTGATATCATTTTCAGGATAAAAAACATTTTCTAAATTTTCTAATAGTTCTTTATTTATTCTGAGACATTGTGTTTTGGGATTATAGTCTACATGCCCCAAGTGATGCACCATTCTATGTAAAGTTTGCGGGTCTAAATTCTTTGAAAATTGAATGGTGACATAGTGTGTGGCCGCATCTTCATTGATACGTAAAACTTTTATCGTATGCTCATCATGTGCAAATAAACTGCGATAAGGTCTACCAGTTGGAGAGTATAGTCTTGGATTGCTAATGATATTCTCTAAAATTAAGGAGTTCTTGATGGTTTCGTGACCCGCGTTTAATGTTTGCGGTAGCATCCGACTATAAGTGTTCATGCGTTCTCTGATAGTAGTTTTGGTGTTTTCCGCTGATTTTATTAATGCTAAATGCTGTGCTAATAAGTGTTCTGGAACATTACGTGTTGCAGCCTTTAGGCCCATGATAACACTATTAATATAGTCTATAGTCTTTTCATTGTTGATGTATTGAAGTGAGTCAAATTTGGTAGATATGCTCGCATCCTCTATCAAAGAAAAATTTCTACCTTTAGTATGCCTACTATATACCGCCATACCTATGGGTTTTTGCCGTAGTCTTGAGTCTATGGCAAATAAATTACTCGAAAACAGACCTTGATGACAGTGTATGGCTTGATCAAAAACATATAAATTTCGACCTTGTAATCCTTTGTTTTGATTATATCCGCCTATAGCATCAGGGTCGCCAGTCAAATACATTAATGCGAACGCCTTGCCGAAATCCTCAACAAATAAATTGGCCGTTAAACCCGGACCTAATGGATTTATGGTTGAGTCTTCATAATCTATTCTGTTGGTATGACGTTGGATTTTTATATCGCTAGATGCAAAGTTGGTTAGAGGTTCCATATCATCAAATGGAATGAATAAAGCTGGCTGGTTATTAAAACACACCATTGTGGCAGAAGCAGCTGATAATCCTAAAGCTTGAGAAGCTATGCCAAGTGCCATGGCTTCGCTTTGCACTTGAGTTGCTTGGTTGTTTTTTGGAAGTTTTAAAATGGCATCAGGTTTTAATTCATCCCTATTGCTTATAGAATTTTGAAATTTTTCAGTAGAAATTAGAAGGATTTTTTCAGAAGCGCCCATTTGTGCATTACGATTCGGAAGAGTATAGTATAATTTTCCTTCAATCTCCATTTGTTGCATAGAAGCATAATCCTTTCGTGTTTCTCGTGGAATTTGAGCTATTACCTGTTTGTTTGCAGCTCTAGCTGTTATTTGTTTATTTGAATAGTCGTAAATGTTTTCAGGGTTATTGCGCATTTTATCTTTTCTGTGTGTATAATATAATATTGTAGCTTAATTTTTGATGTATTATTATGTATACCGGTTAATTTGTTTAAGGGTTTATATGTTTGGTGTCAGTGAAATAAAACCAGAAGTTATAGCTTTGAAGTATAATCTTCTAAAAATAATGTTACAAAAACATTATGAAACTTGCAGTAAAGAAGAAGCTTTGCAGTTAGAGATGTGTATAGAGCAATTGAAATCGCGTGTGTCAAACAAAGACATTGGCAGTATGAAATATAAGGCTGATGTTTATAAAGCTTATGTAAATTACGCGCGTTGTCTTGCTGATTATTCAAAAGATGCGATTGCGGTGAATATTGGATTGATTGAAAATCATATTATTCCAAGTTATTTAAC
>CAZADN010000203.1:0-3863 GCA_964483895.1 uncultured Legionellaceae bacterium | reverse complement strand
TAGTGAATTCATTTCCTGAAATACCTGGTAAACCAATATCAGTAATAATTAAATCGAAAGTATTATTTTGTGCAAGTTGTAAAGCATCTTCAGCATTTGTTGCAGATATAAAGCTGAATCCTGCTGATGTTACTATAATTTCAAGGACTTTTAGCGCTAACTCACTGTCTTCGATTAATAAAATTTGAGGAGGGTTTTGGTTTTTTACAGAAGTTTGTGTTGTTGAAGTTAATTCAGGGTAAGAAGGTTGAGTTATATTAATATCCATAGAGTTACTTTGTATATTTTTCTCATCTGTAATTTTACAGCGCAAATCAAAGTGAAATGTTGAACCGTTATTTTCATTACTGGTTAAAGTAATGTGACCATCTAATAAATTGACATATGTTTGTACAATATGTAATCCAAGTCCATAACCACTGTAGCGTCCTTTATAAGATGGGTCAACGCGAAAAAAGCGCTCAAAGATTTTGTTTTGCACGTCTTTGGGAATTCCAATTCCTGTATCAGCAACACTAAATTCAAGATGAGCATCTGTTTCAGTGCTATCTAAACATTTTACATTAATAGTAATTTGGCCTTTTTGGGTAAATTTGATCGCATTACCAAGTAAATTTAACAAAATATGATGAATTTTTTTGCGATCGTTGATAATAAATTGAGGAACATTAGGCTCGATATTATATTCTAATTTTAAGTGTTTAGACTCAGTGGTTGGTGATTCGAGTTTGATGAGATCTGTAATACATTGATACAAATCAAACCTTTCCTTTTTAATATCTGTATCTGTGAGATTATCTGCCCGCACATCATCTAAAATTTCATTAAGCATTATCAATAACTGCTGCCCACTTTCTGCCAATATGGCAGCATCATGCTTATGTTCAATATTTTCTACTTTATCACGTAATATTTCGGACATACCAATAACACCAGTAAGAGGTGTGCGTATATCATGACTCATGTTGGCAATGAATTCGGTTTTGGCTATTTCAGCTTGTTTTTCTTTTGTTATGTCAACTGTAATGCCAACCACACCTATGATTTGACCAGTTTTGTTGGTTAATGGAGTCTTACTAACTAACGTATAATATTTTTCTCCATTCAAATCGATTAGTTCTTGTTGTATATTAAGAATCGGCTTGCCTTCACTTATTACTTTTTTATCCATTTCTCTATAACTATTTGCTAATGATAAATCAGAGAATAGATCAATATCTGTTTTTCCAATAATTTCAGTTAATGATTTCAATTTAAAAAACTTTAGTACCATATGATTACAACCGATATATTCAAGTTTTTTATTTTTCCAGTACACATAACAGGGTATGTTATTGAGAATATTTTTCATTAAATCGTTAATTTCATTACGCATCACTCATCCAATTTAATTTTATTGTATATTATATTTTCAATTATAGAACATTTCTCTTCATACATTATGGTTTCATGATTTGCTTGTATTAAATGACAGGTTATATTTCCTTTGTTGAATTTTGACCAGCCATTATGTTGGTCGTTGATTGGCGCATATGCTTCGTTTAATTCAGTTGCTTTAAACAATAACATGTCTTGGCAGGTTGTTGTTGGAGTATTATTAAGTAATAACTGCATACGCTCCCAAGAAAGATTCGCTAGATTTAAATTATCTTGCAGTTCCTGTGTTAAAAATTGATTAATAAAATAGTCTTTTTGACGCTGATATTCAGAAAATACACACCAACTTTCAACTAATGCTAATAAACCAACATCTTTATTTTTTTGTTTTAAGAGATGTGCAACCTCATACATAACCGATCCACCAAAAGAGTAACCTAATAAATAGTAAGGTCCTTCCGGTTGAATTTTTATAATGCTTTCCATATAAGAACTAGCCATAGCTAATAAACTTGGGTAAAGTAAGTTTCCAGTAGTTATGCTCGGATCTTGAATACCATAAATAGACATTGGCAATCGCCATTTAGAAACTAAAGGATTAAAACAATAAATCATGCCACTAGCTGGATGGCAAAAGAAAATATTGGGATGTGTTTTTTTATGGTGTTTCAATTGCACAGCAATTTCTATGGTTTGTTGTTTTAAATCATTAGTTTTAATTAATTTAGCTAGCATAGCAATTGTTGGTGCTTTATATATATGCTGAATAGATAAATTACTATTAAACGCAGCATTAATTTTTTCAACTAGTGTAAGTCCCTTTAAAGAGTTTCCACCCAAGTCAAAAAAATCGTCTTGTCTTCCAATTTTTTGAATATGTAAATGTGCTTGCCATATTTTTGCCAAAGTAGTTTCAGTTGTATTTTGCGGCAAAGCATAATCGGTCCGCAAATTAAGAGCATCTCTGTTGGCTTGATTTTGAGTTGCAGTAGAAAATTTGTTCTCGTGTAACAAAGTAGTATAAGTAGATAAATCACGATTAGAAACGACAACTTGTTGCTGAGGTTGGCATAATGCTCTTAAAAACAAAGCCAGTCCTTGCTTGGGGCTAATGTCATTCCCGCGAGCAAATAAATCTATCTCGATTGGTCTTTTGGTAGTAACACTCATACCTATATCACGCCAAGTATTCCAAGCAATACTTATAGTTCGCTTGGCATTGAACCAATTTGATGTTGCACAGCCGTCTAAAAATGCATTGGCGGCACAGTAATCGATTTGACCTTTTTCTCCCGTTATAGCTGCAATAGATGACATCAAAATAACGATATCAAGCATAGGTAATTTTTTTAAAGCTTGGGCTAAGTAATATGTGCCATGTACTTTGGGAGCGAGTACCGCGTCGGCCATCTCTTTAGTTTTAAGTTGAATTAAACCACCGCCGGCAACTCCAGCTGCATGGATAATACCATTTAATTTTGTAAACCGCTTTTGAATAGTATTGATGAGGTTAGATACAGATATAGAATCAGTTAAGTCGGCTTGTAACCAATGTACCATCGCGCCATGTTTTTTAAGTTCCATCTCTTTATGAGTGTTAGGTGTTCTTGAGCAAAGAATCAAAGTTGGTTGCTTCACTTGTGTTGTTATAGATTCTGCAATTGTAAAACCAACTCCACCTAAACCTCCGGTAATTAAATACACTCCATTATCTTGAAGTAAGTGATTGCCAGATGTTTGCATAATCGATAAATATTTTTTTTTCCAGCGGTACTCATGTCTATATGCAGTTAAGATTTCTTGAGGATTAAAATTTTTTTCAACGCAAGCACCTAAAATATCCATCGCAGTTCTTGGAGTTAACTCTGTTATGTCTATAACACGACAGTTAATGGATGGCTGCTCCAAAGCAATCATGCGGCAGGCGCCAGTTAAGGTTGCATTTATAGGCTCAATCATTTCATCGCCGGCAATATTTTCCGTACCTTGCGTGATACAAGCACAACGCATAGCAACATTCGTGCCAATTTGTTGTAAATAAGCTTGAGTTAAATATAACAAACTATAAAAACTATTGTTTAGTTGGCTATTTATTGCGTCCTGCTCAATTAATACATCTAGTTTATCATAGCTATAACAATGTACGATTATAGGTTGTTTTAGCAGAAGTTTAATAGATGCAAACAATCGATGATAATCTTGAGCTTGAGCCAGATTTATTATAATACGTGATGGACTTAGTTCTTTATAGGACTTGCCTGAGTCAACAACAATAACTGATGCGCCTTGCATATTTAATATTTTCTCTAATTGTTGTCCAACACCACTTAAATCCCTAAATATAACCCAAGTATATTCCTGTAAAGATATTTTTGATGTTATTAAAGGTTCTTTTGCCCATACAGGCATATATAACTGAGGGGTGTTACAATGCATAACTGCCCCAACATCAGCATCCAACCAATAACGCTGTCGTTGAAATGGGT
>CAZADN010000202.1:0-3869 GCA_964483895.1 uncultured Legionellaceae bacterium | reverse complement strand
GCCCCTAACCAAACCGCGTAATAAATATTAGGCTACCTCTAAATACCAAAAGAAACCCTAAAATTAGAAGGATAGAGATAAATATATAAAATCCTCTTCCTTTAAACATTTTTTTAGTTAATTTCAGCATTTTCTCTGGCATCATAAGCCAGAGTAGCGAATTAATAAAAACAAACCAGCATAGAATAGTTATCAAAACTCTATATTGCAAAAACACTCCGCCATGTACACCAATTAATATAATCCCTAGCAATAATCCTATAGTGGCGGTTAACATAATGATAGGATTATCATCTTTTAGATTTAAAATAATTTTACAGTAGTAATCTTTCCTACTAAATAAAACTACCGCTAAAATAAATATAAACAACCCAAAAAAATGTGCCAAACCAAATGTAAAAATAGTTGCAATATTCATAAATAAACCTCTAACCGGCATATAGTAAGTATTAGCAACAATTGTATTATTTTCAAATTTTATGATTAATTTTTGTTTTGTAATTACAAGGTCATGAAAAAAGCAAAATTTTACAGTATTGCATTCTTAATCAAACTAAAATATATTATTTTTCTATCACTAGCATAACTGTCTATTAAGGAATATTAATGAGTCAAGAAATAATGGAGTATGACTTTTTAATAGTTGGCGCAGGCCCTGCTGGTCTTGCTTGTGCCATTCATCTCAAACAGTTAGCTCTTAAACAAAATCTTGAAATTAGTGTTTGCATATTAGAGAAGGCAGCAGAAATCGGAGGACATATTCTATCCGGAGCAGTACTTGAGCCAACTTCTCTTAAAGAACTTTTAGGAGATGCATGGCAAGAAGCCCCGCTCTACTCAGAAGTAACTAGCGATAGTTTTTATTTTCTTAATAAAAATAGCGCATTTAAACTTCCAACTCCACGTCCGATGCAAAATAGTAATAATTACTTAATAAGCCTTGGTGAGTTATGCAAATTTTTGGCACAAAAAGCCCAGTCATTAGGAGTTGAAATATATCCTGGTTTTCCAGCAGCTAGTATAATATTTAACTCTGAACATGCAGTACAAGGTGTCATTACAGGTGAAATGGGGATAGATAAAAATCATAATAGGACTGCAAACTACCAACCTGGCATGCATATCCATGCTAAACAAACCATTTTTGCTGAGGGTTGTCGCGGACAATTAAGTGAACAACTAATTAAAAAATTTGATTTACGTTTTAATAAATCCCCACAGACATATGCAATTGGTTTAAAAGAAATTTGGGAAGTACCTCCAAGTCAACATAATTTAGGTAAAGTAATTCATACTATAGGCTGGCCACTTGATACTAAAACCTATGGTGGGAGTTTTATTTACCATATTCCTAAAAACCGCATATCTGTTGGTTTTGTTATAGGTTTAGACTATAAAAATCCCTGGCTAAATACATTTCAAGAATTACAAAAATTTAAAACCCACCCTTTTATTCAAAAGATCCTTAAAGACGGTACGAGAATAGCATATGGCGCACGTGCTTTAAATGAAGGTGGATGGCAATCACTCCCCAAATTAAGCTTTCCAGGCGGGATATTAATTGGAGATGCAGCCGGATTTTTAAACGTACCTAAAATTAAAGGAATACACACAGCGATAAAATCCGCAATGCTTGCTGCAGAAACAAGTTTAGAAATGCTAAAAACTGAAATCAAAGAAAACGTACATTATCAACAAGCAATAAATAACTCATGGTTATCTAAAGAATTACATGCTGTTAGAAATATCCGCCCAGGATTTAAATATGGTTTATTATCTGGGCTGATAAATGCAGCGCTCGAAACATATATTACCCGTGGCAAATCACCATGGACCTTAAAAAATCACGCTGACTATAAACAATTAACTAATATTACCAAATCAGCCAAAATTGATTACCCAAAAAATGATGGTAAATTAACTTTTGATATACTTTCTTCAGTATATCTAACTAATACCTATCACTCTGAAAACCAACCATGCCACCTACATCTTCGAGATGAAAAAAAAGCAATAGATATAAACTATGCCTTATACTCTTCTCCTGAAACTAGGTACTGCCCTGCTGGAGTATATGAAATAGTTGAAAAAAATAATAAACCAAGACTTCAAATCAACAGCCAAAACTGCATTCACTGTAAAACATGTGATATAAAAGATCCAGAACAGAATATTGTATGGACTGCTCCTGAAGGCGGCGGTGGCCCAAACTATATAGATATGTGATAGAAAATATTGAGCATCGTGCGCCTCAATGATACACTTCGCGTCTGAAGTATAAATGTAACTTGAGAAAAGCCATGCCGATATCTGCCATATTTTCATTAATAAAAGATAAAAATGCAACAACTCCTAATGTAAAACTAAATGAACCATTGTTAACTCTAGAATTAGATATCAATGAAGTAATTATATTCCGATCTTACATCATACAAAGAATAATTTTAATTACGAATTACCAATTACCCGATGATTCACCTATTAAAAATATGCACATTATTATGTATTGTGAAAACCGAAACCCTATGATTTTTCAACCAGTGGAAGAAGTTGAGAATAAACATTTCTCTAGTGAAGATTTAAAGAAGATTCTTTTGGGATTATTTACAGAATATAGAAAACCTGACTGCGAACTTACTTTTGCAGAATATGGCTTTAAACGCGAACAAATATGGGATAAAAATGGAGTGGCAGAGATTTATGAGGATGAAATATATAAATTTTATTCAAAAGTACATAAAAATTTTAGTAAAGTGATACTGAAAACTATTGAATCAAACCCTGCTTTAATGCAACAAGCTATTGATAATGGAATACAACTAATTAGTTTAGGATCTGGAGATGCCAGAGAATTAGCTACTATATCAACAAAAATAACTCAGAAAAGTTTTAATTGTGAATGCCTTGGCTTAGAGTATCTATCCGAATACGTTGTATCATCAGAGCGAAAATACCCAGATTTTACTATTCTGCAACATGACTTCAGAGAGTTACAAACTTTAAATCCATTATTAATAAAACGTGAAAAAGTTCGTGTAGTTATTGCAAGCGGTACATTAACCAGACAAATTATGGACGGAGCTTATTCAGTAGCTACTATTTTACAGAAAGTGCAACGCATAATCCAACCTAATTTAATATGCATTGCAGGATACACTCATCCTATTACCAATAAAGACATCTGTGAGCGTATCGGATATAACACGCAATCGAAATTAATAGATATAGTGCGTGAAGTATATGAGCTAATCCCAAAATCTCTAGATGAACAAATAAATCATATTTATAAAATAAGTCTAGAACGTAGTCGCAATGCAGATTTTACTACTCTAGATCTTTCACTAACTGCCAACCCTATTGAGTTATGTCAAATATTTATAGACCAAAACCGCCAAAACACGATTACTCAAATAGATTTTAGTTGGAGTGCAATTAATCCTAATTTGATTCCAGAACTAATAATTTTACTAAACTCATTTCCAAATTTAAAACATATTACATATTCATTTAATGAATCTTGGGCTATTATTTTTTCTAATGCGCTAAAAGCAACAAATAAATACATTATCATGCAACGTAACGATTGCACAGACAGTGATGAGCTCCCAACTTTACCAGTAAAACTGGCGCGCGATTTAAAAATATATGATGCTTTACCTACAAAAGTTTATTATAAACCTAGAGTGCTAAGAAATGAGCCATCGCAGATAAGTATCTTTAATAACTCTGCAATAGCAAGAGACTCAAGGCAAAATAATACTAATGATGAAGACTTAAATTCACTCAAAATCACTTAATTTGTTTTATCAATTTTAATATTAGACATCTTTCCAAACCCGCTGCAGAGAGCAAATTGCAAGGAGGCTCGG
>CAZADN010000201.1:0-3872 GCA_964483895.1 uncultured Legionellaceae bacterium | reverse complement strand
ACATCGCTGTATGGATTGTTAATAAATTTATCTAGCGTTATATCGATTGCATTATGATATTTAAGGGCTAACTGTATGCCACTAAGATACAGTTCTCCCTCATCGACTTGATGCATGTTTTTATCTAGTATATACGTTTTCATATTGCTAAATTGCTTACCAATTGATGCTAGATGATTATCATCATTTATTAATTCATCATTAATAATATGACGGCAGGCAAATGTTGTCGCTTCTGATGGACCATACCCATTTATTAATGTAGTTAATATCCCAAAATTTTTACGATATTCGATAAATTTTCTTAGCAAAGATACATTTACCTGCTCACCACCAAATAAAATAGTTTGTACACTATTTAAAGTAGAAGGTTCTGATTGAATAATTTGATGAAAAAAACTAACTGGTAATAATAAATAATGAACTTTATTTGTTTCTAAATTTTTTTTCAGTTCAGTAATGTTGTTTCTTATTTTAGAGGAAATGATATGCAGTGTACACGCATTTAATAAAGCGCTCCATATTTCAAATGTACTAGCATCAAATATCAAGTTGTTAAATTGAGCAATAACCTCGCGAGGTTTGGCTTTGACATAATTTTCGATAACGGATAGATTAACTACTGCACAATGAGGGATGACAACTCCTTTCGGACGTCCTGTAGAACCTGATGTATATATCATATAAATCGGTGATTCAGGAGTAATAGTAATACACAGATTATGTGTAGAATAACTAAGCGATTCTGTGTGTAGTTGTTTTATAATGCAACTTTTATGGGTTATTCTCTTTATTTGTGATAGATTATCATCATGAGCAATGACTAATTTCGGTTCAGCATCATTAAATATTTCTTTCAACCGCGTTTCTGGTGCTAATGTATCTAGTGGAACATAAGCGGCCCCAACTTTTAGAATAGCAAGCATAGATAAAATAAAATCTGCACCAGGTTCTAAAAAAATAGCAACGAAATCACCGGATTTAACATTTTTTTTTTGTAAACAGCGTGCAAATTGATTTACTTTCTCATTCAATGCAGCATAAGTGTAACTGATATGTTGATCTTTTAATGCTATAACCATCGGATATTGCAATACTCGCTCTTCGAACAGCTCGATTACATGCCGATAATAATCCGGCTCAGAAAAATTCATTATTTAACCTTTTCATTTGATCTATTGTGTATCAACAAAATATGAAACCACAGCAAAGTGTAGCATAAAAATCGATCAAGTGGAATTTTGACAACAATATGTTTTATTTCTCTAATTTTATTTTGGTAGCATAGAGTAGTTTTTTTGTTAATCCCCAATTTTAATTATCTGGTGAATTAATGGTGAAATACATGTGAAAAATATAATATAATCAATAAACTACAGTTCATCATTAATTCACCACATTTTTTGCTTAAATGTTTTCGATAAAATATATAAAAATCATTAATAATCAAGTTGTTATAAAGCATGGCGTAAGCATGCGAAAGGTGTGCTGCGCAAGGAGAAGTCTGGCCTATCTTGCGGGTGAAAATCATGCGACAGAAGGAGCAACCACTCCACTGTCTAGCGAGTCTTGCGTGCCTGGAAGCAATAACAGCTACGAAGCGTAGACAGCGAAACAAACGAGCCGAAACCGAAAGGTGAACGTGTTAGCCTCGAAAGTCGTTGATCGTGGGAGCCGATGCCGTCACACCAGCAGCAGGCAATTTCCAAACGGTAAACTCTATGCAATGGGAATGGTTTACATTGGTAGTGGTATGATCGAGTATCCGCCGAGACTTGCGCATGGTTTACGATGAAGACTGTCGGACCGCCGTATTCGGGAAAACTGAACGTACGGTGGGATGAGAAGGGAATGATAGGTTCGAGTGTAGAACTGAATCATTCCTTTACTCTAGATGCTGTGTTTGTGTTTCAACATCCACAAGAAGCGCAGCGGATATATAAAGTACTTCCAAAGAGGCTTGGTAAATATGGATTGGAACTACACGAAGGGAAATCGAGGATCATGCTTTCTGGGAGGGAACACGCTAGATCTGCTGAAATCAGAAAAGAACGACTCCCCACCTACAAATTCTTAGGATTTGTATGCTACTGGGGGAAGAGTCAAGCTGGCTTCTGGCGGTTAAAATACAAAAGTAGGTCTGACAGGGTGACGCGTACTCTAAGTGAACTTCGACAGTATCTAAGAGACAATATCTCACAAGTTACAAAAATAGTTCTTAGGAGAGTAATACGCGTGGTCAATGGATGGACAAACTATCATTCAATCTCGGATAACCGGCGAGCAGTGAACGGCTTCTTATATGTATGTAAGAGAATCCTGTTCAAATGGTTAAACCGAAGAGGCGGCAAACGTAGAACGAACTGGTCTAAGTTCAATAGGCTTCTCAAACGGATTCGATATCCTTTGAGAGCTAAAACTGTGTCGATGTTCACACCTTACTGAATTGGACAATAAGTCCTTAGCACAACGGGAGCCGGATGCGGTAGTTCCGCACGTCCGGTTCTGGGAGGATTGTAACCTCTGAATTAGCCACGGCATCTTGGACTGAGGCCTCATGCGAAAGCTAGAGACGAGCCACCAAGGCCTAAAGTAATAAAGAGGTTACTTGTACTCGGCTATTTTTATTTTATATGTACATTTTGTTTTATTATTTTCAGAATTTATTTTTACTTGTTAGAGATCTTGATTTTGATTAAGCGCACAATTTTGGTGCGCGTTTGTGACAAAATAAATTGCCTCAATAGATGTGGATTTTACTTTAAAAGCTTTGGATCATCATTTATTATTTAGCTTTATATTACATGAGAATAAAATGCAACATTTTACCATTTATCACAATCCCAAATGCTCAAAATCAAGAGAGGCATTAACTATTTTACAAAATCATAATATTCAACCACTTATTATTGAATATCTTAAAAATCCTTTGACTTTTGAGCAACTAAAATACTTACGGGCTTATTTCGATTTGAAAGATTTTGTACGTTGTAACGAACCAGTTTTTAAAGATCTAAAACTTAGTTTGGATAATGAAGAAGCTGTATTACAAGAGATGGTTAAATATCCAATCTTAATGCAACGACCTATAGTTACCTGTTGTGAAAAAGCGGTTATAGGAAGGCCAATAGAAAACGTAACAAATTTAATTAAGCTATTTGAACAAGAGAATTGATTATGCTAACACCAATAATTATTAACTCTAGTTTTGAGGAAAAAATCGATGAGTATTTAAAGACATACACAGACTATTGCATGTTTATGCGCAATAATATTTATAATTCTGGTGTTGAGTATGCAAACAAACCATTTCATGGTGATTATTATGGTTCTTTTACTGAAAATGATTCTTTAAATGGAGTTTTAGCACATTATTGGAATGGCAATATAATGATGTGGGCAGATAATTTAGATATCTTGTTAGGTTTAGTAAATAAATTTACTCAGACAAATACTAGAGAAATTAAAGGTATATTAGGAGAGGAAACTCAAGCTTCATTTGTAATAAAACAATTAGGTATAGACCATACAAGATTTGCAGTTAATAACGCTGATGATTTATTTTCCATTCAATTGCAAGCATTAATAGAGCCACAAGCTTTAATACAATCTAAGTATAAAATATTACCAGCATCGAAAACATCGCCATTAATTCTTAAAAGTTGGTTTTCCGCATATCATATAGAGGCACTTGGCGCTGATGATACTAGTCCTAAATTTGCAGATATAATAGAAATGGATGTGCAAAACACACTTAAATCACAAAATAGATGGATTTTATTGTGTGAAGAAGTGCCTGTGTCTCTATGTGGATTTAATGCTGAGTTACCAGATACAGTACAAATAGGATCAGTGTTTACGCCTGTTGAGTT
>CAZADN010000200.1:0-3888 GCA_964483895.1 uncultured Legionellaceae bacterium | reverse complement strand
TTATATCACATAAAATTGAGTATAATTTTTGGGGCAAATAGCAAATTCACCTAAATTACAATAATTTTTTTTAAATTCCGCGTGATATATCTTTAGCAAGAATATATTTAGCGTTATTTTTAATCTTATTAGCAATTTTAGGTGATGTTTGTGTAATATGCGTAATTAACTTTTTATCTTCGCTTATGCTTTGAGCAATTTTTTGGATTTTTTTATCTATTTTTTCTCGATAATACCCTGTTAAATGCTTGCTTTTCTCTAATAGTGTTTCATATTGCATTATAACAGGGCGGATAAATTTCATTGCCTCATGATTTTCATTAAATGGCCAATCGATAACATTATCTTTAGTAACAAAGCGTGTTAATGTATGCTTTAAACTACCTAAATCTGGGTGATTAATCTTATCTGCGTATATATGCAAATTTTCTTTATGTCGTGTCAGAGCAACAAAACTTAAATTTCTATCCCAATACTTACTGTCTATTAATACTTTGGTATTTGCTATTGTCATCCCTTGAGATTTATGTACGGTAAGAGCATAACCATAATCTATGGCAGTGTAGATTTGAGGGATATTTAATTCCTCGCCACTATCAAGTTTTACTTGTAACTTATTTTTATAAACAGATTTTACTGTTCCTAAATCACCATTTCTAACGCCAATTTCTTGATTATTTTGTCTAAATAGCAATCTATCGCCAACAGATAATTTAAGATTTTTATCAAATCCTGTAAACTCTATTTCTTCATCCCCTAAAAGCTTTTTAGTTTTTAACATTTCTCTTGCTTTAACATTAAGTGTTGCGACAGATGCTTTAGTAAATGCAAGTAAAATCGTATTTTTAATAGAAGTATTAGTAATATTTTGTTGCCAATCATTAATTAAATTATTAATAGCAATTTCTTGAGTATCACAAAAAGAAACAGCGCCTTTATTTACATAATGATCAATTGCTTCACTAATTTTACTATGAGCTAAATTTATACTAGCTTGCCTATCTCCTAAGTCATTTTGGCGCTTAATATTTTCAAGCTCTATGTAGCCAGTAATTGCAGCAATTCCTCTAAAAATTTCACCTTTATTTATTGGTTTTAATTGATCAGGATCGCCAAGCAGTATAACTTTACAGCCAATTTCTTTAGCTTTTTCAATAAGAAAAGCCATATTATCGAAATCTACCATGCCGGCTTCATCTATTACTAAAATATGCTTGTTAGTTAATTTCCAATAGTCATTGTTTATTTTATAAATTAGAGAAGCTATGGTTGCAGATTGAATTTCCGTCTCATCTTGCATAGATTTGGCAACTTTCCCTGATAATGCTGCGCCAATAACATGATAATTATTACTTTCAAAATACTCTTTTACGGGCTTTAAAAGATAACTTTTACCAACGCCAGGGCGGCCAATAATCACACTAATATTAGAACTTGATGCTATATATTCTAAGGCTGCGCTTTGTTCATAATTTAAATCGTATTTTGCACTCAGTTTGCTAATTTGAGATAATTTTGCTTGGTGTTTGTAATTTAACATTATTTCAAGATTATCACGTAATTTCGCTTCTTTGTTATATTGCTCGCGGGTAGTAAACACATTTTTTTCGCGATCATTTTTACCAATATTTATAACATTTTCATGATTTAATATTTGTTCAACAATCGCCAAATAAGCTTCTGGATTTTGAGAGTCTTTAAATGTTTTAAACAATAACTTTTCTACATCGCGGCGAGTAAATACGCTATATTTGGTTTGAAGATGATTAAGTATACTTGTAGCATCTAGTTCTAGTCGCGCTTCTTTAATAATTTTATTATTTTCTAGTAAATAATGCTCGTTTTTTACTTGATTTTTACCATGATGATATTCAGAAATAATATGGTTTAAATCGACAGAAATATCCAAATTTTTCTCAGCAAAAAACTCATTTTGCATATCTCGCCAATGCTCACCCCAATAGTCATTTTCTACAACATAGCCTTTAGCAAACCTAGGATTTAAATCCCGAGCTTTATATTTGGCAAATTTTTTACCATTTAAACGGCGAGTTGCAATTAAAATATGTGCATGTGGATTATCAGTACCGTGTGCATGAATAGATATATCAGCTGGTAATCCATTATCTACAAAATAAGTTTTAGCAAAGCGTTTGGTTAATTCAATTTGGTTGTTCAAATCTAATTCTTTCGGTAGCGCCAAAACTATATCTTTACACACTTGCGCATCACATCTTTTTTCAGAATTTTCTACTGTATTCCATAAAAATTCACGATTTAAAAAAGCCTCAGCGCCACCCTCAGGTAAAAGAATAATTGAATAAGCAACATCATGTCGATTAGAAAAATCATGCGTAAGTCCGGTGCGATTATCTAGTAATTTAGTGCCAGATCGATAACTACTAGCAGCAACCGCGCTATGTCCTTTACTACGACTATGTATAGAAACTCGTGCAAAAGCAATTGCCATGGTTTACACCTAACGTGATCCATCTATTGCTTTTATTGAAATAAAAAATCTTATCCATGTAGATTTTTAATAAACTTTAGCAAACATTCGAAAGAATGTATATTGCGCCCTTGGAAATTCCTGCGGGACTTATGATTTCGCTACGCTCATAACTATTGATTTTGAATATTTTCAAGAGTAGGCTTGGATATGTTAATAACATTTGCGGAGCAACGATTATGTCAAAAAAGACAATATCGCAAATGGAAGCAGTACTCTTGGATAGATCTGAAAAGGTTAAATATGAAAAATCTTTAGCACTAGAAAAATTAAAAACACGCCGCTCTGATACAAGACGCAAAATCGAATTAGGTGGGTTGGTGATAAAGGCTGGTTTCGATGTGCATAATAAAGCTACGATTCTAGGCGCAATCGTATATGCGCAACAGTTAGTAACAGATGATAAAAATTATTTATTACTGTTTGAAAACATTGGCTCTAATTTATTTTTAGAACTGACAACTAATCGCTTAATATTTATGGATCCACAATTAAGTAACAAATCTTAATATTGTTTTAATAATATCCTGGTTAGGAAATACAACTTCAAAATGAGGTTCATGCCAAGTAGCCACTTGAACTGCTATGGCTTTATGCTGCGATGGTAACCAAATAAAGATGCCTGTATATCCTTTTATCACACCTGTATAGAACCAAATGGTTCCAAATTTTGGTACGTCAAGTGAAATCACTCCAAGTCCAAAATGACTACCAATAGGAAGTGGATCTTTGGGGTACATATCAGAAGTAGTTGTTTGAAGATCCTGTATGCTATTTTTACTTAAAATAATGTCTGTGGTAAATAATGACCGAGCCCAAGTAAGAAGATCATGACTATTCATAATCATTGCTCCAGCTGAGCCAACTCCTACTATACTCGCATTAAAATGACTCATATCTTTGCCTTTGTAATATCCATGCGCCATACGCTTAGTAACATTAGCAGGATAAAAACTATTGCTATAAAAGGTATTTTTAAGTTTTAAAGGTTCAAAAAATCGCTTCTTAAGTACTTTGGCTAATGATTTATGAGTTATTTTTTCTATTATTAGACCTAATAAAAGATAATTAGTGTTTGAATAATGCCAGCCTTTAGTAGGAAAAAAATAAGGCGTGTTGTGATAGGCGATATCTATAAGCGTTTTAGATGAAACCACCGTTTTAGAGTCGGTATCTCTTAGTTTTTGATAGACTAATGAATCATTATAATTATAAATTCCACTGGTCATATTGAGAAGTTGACGAATCGTAATATTGTCCCAAAGAGGGTATTCTGGAAAAAAGGTCCCAATTCGATCGTCTAATTTTAGTTTATGTTCTTCCTGTAGTTGCAAAATAGTTGCGGAAATAAACGTTTTGGTAATGCTACCAACACCAAA
>CAZADN010000199.1:0-3892 GCA_964483895.1 uncultured Legionellaceae bacterium | reverse complement strand
AAGAATGGGAACTTGTTGATTGCTACTTTTTAAATCATTAAATGTTTCAAAACCTGCGCTAATTATTGATAATAAGCCTAAGATGGGTAATATATAATTAAGGATTTGTACCGCTGGAAGTAAACAAGGTAGTATAGTGTTTGCTAATACGCTTAATATTTGCGTTATCATGCCAAGGATTAACATCATGGCCATGGAATAGGCTAGTAATAACTGTAGTTTTGATGGGTTTTGTAAGCTTTGCCACCTATTAAGCATTTCAGTTTTGGCGTTTATTAAAATGTCTTCCGAGAGGTTTTCGATTAAATATTGTCTAAATATATAGTCGTTGATAAGTCTAGTTTTAAAATCATCTTTAATGTCGTCAACTTTACTATATTTTTGCATGAGTTTAAGCAACATTTTTTCTTCAATTTCAGATTTTTTTTGATATTTGGCAAAATAGAAAGCGGCAAAATCATCTGGAATAATATCTATTTGTTTCGACTTTTGATAAAAGTATATTCCTAGGGCAATTAGAGGGATAATTCCTGTCCAAAATAAAGCTGTACTTATTGCAATAATTGAAGAATTAAGTCCAGTTATGGCGCTCATTTTAACTGCAAAATTTGCAAAATCGTGACCTTGTTGAGCATTGGCTTTTAGTTCCGCATCAGACATGCCGACAGCGCTCCATGCATAAGTACCTTCGATTATGCTATTTTCTAGTCCGAATATTATTAATGTTAAAGCTAGGTTTGGATGTTTATGACGAATTGACATTCCAACACTTACTAATAAAGTATTAATGAATAATCCAGGTATTGAGCCTGCAATAGATACCCAAGCGCTAGTCCCATTCTCTCCCATAGCGTTACCAAGCTCATTTGGATTACCATCGCCATGACTGGTAGTGCCAACCGCGCCATCTTCGCTATGTTCTAAAAATATCCAAGAAAAAAAGTTTTGTAAACCAGAGTTTGCTGAATCCGCATCTTCCATTTTTTCATAAGCATCAAATCCACCAATCCAATATTGCGGGCCTTCGCCAGGGGCGTAAGAGTGGGTTAATCTTAAGCCTAATAAGCCATGCCCATATTCATGTACGGCAACTGTTGCGCCTGTATTTCTACATATCCAAGGGCTTATAAATCCAGTAACAGCCGCGGCCAAGGTTTTAATTCCAAAGTTATTCTTAAGCTTATCTTCTTTGGAAGTTGGTTGGTTTTCTGTTGTGAAGAATTTGCTCATAATCAGAAGTATTTGTTGAAATTATATACAATAATAACATTATTTTACTTTTTGAGCAAATTTTATCGCTGCTTTATTATGGATGTTTACTTATTTTTATTTTTCATAGATTTGCTAAATTCAACACGCGACTCAATGGATTCTTTACCAAGCTCGACTCTTTTTTCAATAATTTGGTAGCGATGTAGAGCTCCTTCGCAGTTGGCTATTTGGATATTTAAACCTGGACGCGCGTTAAGTTCTAGCATGAGTGGGCCTTGAGTTTTATCAATTACAATATCTACTCCAAGATAGCCGAGTCCAGTCAACTCATAACAGCTTGCCGCTATTTTCAATATTTCATTCCAATAGGGAACCATTAGGCCAGTTATGGAGTTTAGTGTATCTGGATGACAATCAATAATATCGTTTTGATAAACTCCGCGCATAGTTACGCCAGAACTAATATCAATGCCAACTCCAATAGCCCCTTGATGAAGATTAGCGCGCCCTTCAGATTGTCTAGTTGGTAGACGTAGCATAGCCATTGCTGGATATCCTAGTAAGGTAATAATCCGAATATCCGGCACACCCTCGTAACTAACTTCAGAGAATACTGGGTCTATAATTACTCTTTTTTCAATAATTGCGAAATCTGGATGATTACCAATACTATATGCGCCGGAAAGTAAACATGATAAATGATAAGACAGCTCATCTTTGGTTAATAATTTTCCATTAATTTGGCGATAGCGGTTATTAATACTATTAGTAATAACTATGATTCCATCGCCGCCACATCCGCACGCAGGTTTAATAACAAAATCAGTATAATTACTAAGAATTTCGTCGATATGTTTGATTTGATGTTCTGTATCTATCACTTCAAATAATTCTGGTACAGCAATAGATGATTTTAAAGCCAATTTCTTTGTGCGTAACTTATCATCAACTAATGGATAAAGCTTGCGTTCATTATAACGCAACACGTAATCTCTATTGCGTCGATTCATGCTCAAAACGCCAGATGCGCGTAACTTTTGAAATATTTTAATCATGGCTTAACTTCTGATAATGCTTTAAAGCGGAGCAATTCAAATAGTCTATATCCGCGATATTGACCAAAAAATATAATTAGAGCAAGCAAAACTAATAAAAGCTCTGGGAATGCAAAAATTAAATATTGTAATGGTTTGTAACTCATTATCCAAAAGGAAATAACGGCAGCCGCCATGCTTCCAGCTCCAGATTTGATAGCTTCAGATGCGCCACGCTCATCCCAAGTAACGCACATACGTTCAATAGTCATAGTTAAAATAACCATTGGGAACAGGGCAACTGATAGTCCAAACTCAAGATTTAAATTATGACTCAATACACTAATAAAAATCATTAGCATTACAACAACAGTCAAAATTGAAGCGAGTCTTGGGACTAGTAGCATTCGCAGTCGTTCAAGATAAAATCTAACTAATAGCCCAAGTGAAACTATCATGGTAAATAAAATTATTCCCCAGATTAAATGTGTCTCGCGAAATGCTAAAGCTATTAATACTGGCATAAATGTTCCAAAAGTTTTAAGCCCAATAAAATTACGTAAAATTAAGATAATGAAAGCTCCAATAGGTATCATTAATAATATTTTATAAGTTTCTTGTATATTTACCGGTAATTGTAACAAAGAGAATCTTAGTAATTGAGAGTCTGATTGGACGCCTCGCGCTTTAGCTATACTTAAGGCGTTTATAGGGGCAGGTGATACTGTAATTGAAAAGCTTGGTTTTTTTCCACCGACAACATCAAACATTGAGTCATCACCATATTCCCAAACTAAGAAATTCTTAGGTAATCCTGATGAGGATGTGCGCGGATTAAGGTAAAACCATTCTTTGCCATTATAAACCGCTAATAAAGAAGTAAAAGTAACTCGATTTTGTTGCGCAAGGTGTATACCTTTTACTGGCATTGCAAAAATATGGACGCTATTTAAAATCAAAATAGCCGCGCTTATTATATCGTTTTCATCGTATTTGTTGACAAGGAGTTTAGCATTGCCATTTTTTTTATTTAATTCTTTTAACGTTGCTTGAGCGAAAGTTAAAACATCCACGGAAGCTTGTCTGGCTTTGTCAACAATAGTATTTACCGCTACTTGCTCTGTTTCCTCTAAATGTTGAATTTTAATTTTTGGTGGATTTGGTAAGTGCGGATTATGATTATCAGCCTCTCTAATTATCGCCCGATAATAAAGAGATTGCGCGCGTCCGTTACTGCGGCGCAACGACCAAGTAGCGCGGCGATTATACCCGCTTATATTTGTAGTAATCCCATAATTTTGAGCAACAAAATACTCATCGATTATTGCAAGGTATGGCGGTTGATAAGGAATAATAAAACTTGCTTTAACGGATGAGTTTTTATCAGGAGTAAAATGTAAATTGGCCTCCACCATCCAACTAGTAACTGTTTCAGTATCGGTAAGTGGAACTTCTAAAACAGCATATCTATAAAAAAAGACTCCAAATCCCAATACTAATAAAGTAAAGATTAATCCATATATGTGTTGGTTATTAGATTTCATTCGCCACTCGTAATTTTAATAGTGTTTTTATGTTTAACGAATTCCTTATCGAAACCGCTGAGATAAAAAACGTATAGGCCAATAATTCTTATGGGGCCAAGG
>CAZADN010000198.1:1737-3895 GCA_964483895.1 uncultured Legionellaceae bacterium | reverse complement strand
CTATGCTTCATCCGGGCTACATTTCTCTAAAAAATTAAGCTTTAATCTTCTAGATTGGCTGCGTATTCACCTAGGCTTGCGAGGCTATTCATTCTTGATCTGTGAACTAATGCTGCTTGTGCTGCTGCAACATTGCTTGCTTTACCACCCCAAATTTTCAAGCAATCTTCTTGTAACGCACGACCGTATGAAAAACTTAAAGCCCATGGTTGTGGTCCAAAATTATTGATGGCATTTAAATTTAATGTAGCTTGCTTGGGAGTTTGACCGCCTGATAGAAAGTTAATTGTTGGCACTGCTGGCAACACTGTATTGCGAAATACACTTAATGTATATTCAGCAATTTCTTCAGGAGTGCTAAATTTTGCATTATCTTTGCCACAAGTTACCATGCTAGGTTTAAGTATTATATGTTCTAAATCTACTTGATGAAGAAATAAAGCATTAAATAATTCATGTAAAACAATTTCACACGCATCAGCGCAATGTTCTATTGTATGATTACCATCCATTAAAACCTCAGGCTCAACAATTGGAACAATACCAACAGCTTGGCATGCTGCAGCATAACGCGCTAACATTTCAGCACCTGCACGAATCGCTGTTAAACTTGGAGTTAAATCAGAAATAGAATAAACATTCCGCCACTTTGCAAATTTAGCACCTTGCTCTTTAAAGCTCTCTAGACGCTTTGCCAAATCATCTAAGCCGATAGTCACTTTTTCATCATGAGTATTAGCAAGAGTAACTAAGCCTTTATCTACTTTTATCCCCGGCAAAATACCTTTGTCGGCTAATAGCTTAGGCACGCTATTCCCATGTGCGTCTTTATTAGAAAAAGTTTCTTCGTAAAGAATCACGCCACTTACATAATTTTCAAGCTCTGGCGCAGTTGCTAATAATAAACGATAAGCACAACGATTTTCAGGAGTATTGTCTATATTAATAGAAGCAAAACGCTTGCCAATTGTACTAGTACTTTCATCTGCGGCAAGAATGCCTTTGCCATTTTGAGCTATATGCTCAATAGTTGCTGATAATTCATCATAAAACATGTTTGAATACTCTCCTATTTGGATGATATATATTTTTCACGAATGATATTCTGTGTAGTAAAACCTAGTTCTTGCAAGATAGAGAATGAATCATCAATCATTGCCGGATTGCCACATAAATATACTATATCTTGTTCAGGGTTTAAATTTAATGCTGCAAAACCATCCTGGACATGGCCTTTGTGCTCATGTTGAGCCAAATTATCGTTGGTTTCTCTACTTAAAAAAGCTTGAAACTGCATTTGTCCACGCATCGCATCAGCAAATGCAACGAATTCCTGATTATACAAAATATCCTGATGTTTTTGCACCCCCTGCAAAATCACACATCGAAAACTTGGGTTAGCCTGAATACAACGTGCTAAATCTGGTAACATTGCACGATAAGGCGTGACGCCTGTACTTGTCGCAACAAAAATATAGCGCTTTTGCATATCCTCTTTTAAAGTTAATTTACCATATGGGCCATTAACTAAAACCTCATCACCTATTTTTAGGTTAAATAAAAAATCAGTTCCTGGTCCATCTTTTACATAACCAGCTGCAAATTCAATATAGTTGTCATTTCGTGGGGGATTAGCGATACTATAACTACGCCGTAACGTTTTTCCCGCATGTTCAAAATGGATGCGGATAAATTGGCCAGCAATGAAATTAAATGCCGGTTGAAGTTTGCTATGAAAGCGAAAATGTTTCACACTAGGTGAAAGCATATATGTTTCTTCTAATACTACAGGGAAAGTGTCGGTACTCATATGCGATTAATATTTAATTACGAAACTCCTAATATATTAAATTTGACAAACATTGCAAGAGATAATTTATGACAAGCAACGATTTAATTGTAATGTTTAGCAATTTAAGCCAATCTTTAACTAATGTTCAATATTTATTAGGCGGATTTTCATATGTTTTTGGATTGATTTTTTGCCTTTCAGCTTTAGTTAAAGCAAAAGAAATATTTAGCGAGGGCGGAGATAATGGTAGATATGTTGTTCCTTCTGCGTATTTACTGACTGGCATAGGATTATTATTCCTACCATCATTAATCAATGCATTTTCAACCACTTTATTTTGCGCGCAGGACAATATTTTAGCTTACT
>CAZADN010000198.1:0-1727 GCA_964483895.1 uncultured Legionellaceae bacterium | reverse complement strand
TCAATATGATATTTATAGTTCTATGGTAATTCTTCTCCAAACTATTGGCTTTATCTGGTTTATTCGAGGTTGTGTACTATTAAGCCACGCAAGCCAACCACAACATGGTCAAGAAGGAAGCAAAGGCATGGGGCCTAAAGGGTTTTTATTTATTGTTGGTGGATTATTTGCAATAAATATATACTCAACTGTAGATATGCTTGATTACACTGTTTATCATATAATTAAAATTTTCTCTGGGTATCAAGCGTGAAGGCAACAACCAAGACCTGCCCACGAGAAAAAGGAAGATTATTCTCAAATCCCCAGTAATCTCGCTCAAATATCCGCCGTAATCTAGCTAAAATATCCGCTTCCTTACGGTCCGCACCAAACCAAAAGTTCCGCTCCCTCACGGTCCGCACCAACCAAAAGTTCCGCTCCCTCACGGTCCGCACCAAACCAAAAGTTCCGCTCCCTCACGGTCCGCACCAAACCAAAAGTTCCGCTCCCTCACGGTCGCGGCTCGGTTTCGCAATCAATTGCTAAAATAATTTAAATTAAGCTCTCTGGCTGCTTTGACATCATCCAGCCTCTTCACTTTCTGATTCCAAGGGGCTTGTTGCAATAAATTTGGATTATCTTGGGCTTCTTGATATATTTTTTCCATAATATTAACAAAATTATCCAATTCTTCCTTAGATTCAGTTTCTGTTGGTTCAATTAATAAGCATTCAGGGACTATTAACGGGAAATAAGTTGTTGGTGCATGCACTCCATAATCTAGAAGACGTTTCGCAAAGTCCATTGCCGTTATACCATATTTTTGTTTTTCTTTTTGTAAGGTAATAATAAACTCATGACTTGCCATGCGCTTAGGATACGCAGCGCTAAAACCAAGATTTGTTAATTTTTTTAATAGATAATTAGCATTTAACGTTGCATATTTTGCTATTCTTTCTAAACCTTTAACACCTAAAACTCGAATATAAAAATATGCTCTTAATAGGATGCCAGCATTACCCATAAAACATGATAATCTACCAATAGAATATGGAAACTCATTTGGCCCTGTATAAGCATATTTATTATCATTTTTTACAACGGTTGGTTGTGGTAAAAAAGGTGATAATAATTTACCAGTTGCAACTGGCCCAGATCCTGGTCCACCACCACCATGTGGGGTTGCAAAGGTTTTATGTAGATTAAGATGAATCACATCAAATCCCATATCACCAGGTCTAACTTTACCTAAAATCGCATTTAAATTGGCACCATCATAATATAAAAGCCCACCAGCAGCATGCACTAAATCCGCTACTTCTTTTATTTGCCCCATAAATAGACCAAGAGTTGAGGGGTTAGTCAACATAATACCTGCGGTTTTAGGGCCAAGTTTAGTTTTTAATTCATCCAAATTAATTTCACCAGTTTTATCCGGTGATAAATTAATTATCTTAAACCCACACATACTTGCAGAAGCTGGATTAGTGCCATGTGCTGCATCTGGAATTAACATTTCATCACGTTGCGAGTCGCCTCGAGATAAATGATAAGATTTAATCATCGCAACCCCAGCAAATTCACCCTGCGAACCAGCCATTGGTGTTAATGATACTTTATGCATACCTGTGATTTCAGCAAGATAATTTTGCAAATCATACATTGCTTTTAAAAATCCTTGACTATCATCTACTGGACTTAAAGGATGACGATTAATAAACCCAGGTAAGGACGCAGCTTTGTGC
>CAZADN010000197.1:0-3907 GCA_964483895.1 uncultured Legionellaceae bacterium | reverse complement strand
TATTAGCATACAATTCATTGCATTTTGTTGGGACTATAAACCATTCACCAAGCGAATTCACAATATTAGCAACAAAATTCTATACTGCCAAAAAATATGAAGCCTCTCTACAATCACAACTTGATTTAATTAAAAATAATGAGTCAATTAAATCTATTTTCGAGATTACCCAACAAAAAATATCAGCCAGAAATCAATATAATCAAGGTTGGATAGGGATAGCGGCTTTTGTAGGCGATATAGAGACTGTAAAATCAATATACCAAAATAATAATATAAACAAACAGTATTTTGAACATCTAATATTCAAAGCAGAGTTAAATGCAAAGCTTAAATATGAATATACAAAATATTATTCTCATAAAGATCAACCTAACCTTCATCCTTACAGAAGTAGCTTATTAAACCTAGCAGAGGAACTGCATGATAAACTATTAACTATAGAAGATGAAAACAATATAAAATTTGAATACAAATTTTTACTAGAGGTATTTAAAGATACACCTATCGGTTTAAACTCTTCTGAAGACGAGGCAAACATTATAAAATCCGTTTTAACTTGTTATGCACGCTGGAACTATGAAGGTATTGACGTAAACACTATATTTTCTGGAACAAGAATTCAAGAAATAGTATCTTGCAATAGACCTCTTTCCACCACCTCTGCAGTAGAGTTTGAAAAGAGATCTAATAAAAATTTCACTATACCAAATGAAGATATCTACTCAGCACTTAATACCATAGGATATTTCAGAGAAAACAATCAACTACAACTACAGGAATATAATCCTAAATTCGGAATGACAGACGCTCATCTTAAAAATTCTATTTTTTCTTCCTAAAACACGCGCATATATCTAAATCCTCAGGGCTAGGAATCGGTGATATTTTAATCATAGATGGGTATTTTTCAATAAACGCATGTAAAGGAGAAATTAAAGCCTCTAAATTAATGTTGACTTCATTATTATAAGCAACATCATATCCATGATAACGAAAGATAATGGTTTCGATCCACTCACCTATTGCTGCGCTACCTCTATCAAATGGCATTGCATGTGAAAACAAATAATTGAGATGGCCGCTAATCTCAATCAATTCTTGAAGATTTTCTTTATCCAATTCAATTGCTGTTTTAAATAGTGAGGCTATCTCAGCCAATGAGTTTTCAATAAAAGCAGGCTCTTGGTGGATTAAGGTACTGATGGGATTAAGCGTTACTTCCACTAAATCATTTTCTTCAACTGGTAGCTTTATTCTAGTGAGATAACGTGTTAAAGGATATTCGATACCATTATCTTCATAACGAATTGTAACGAGAATATCCTCTCCAGGAAATGAGGATGGAGGGATAGGAAGATTTCTTTCGATATTAGAAACAAGCAAAGCTAAACCAATCTTTTCATATTCTTCATTGTTCGCCCATTCACCAATATCTCGACTAAGTAAAGCTACATCAATTGATGTTTTTTTTCCTAATGAAGTTGGGGGCTCGTCTATTTTTATGGGGCCTTGTTGCAATCCATGGCTCTCCGTCATCTGATATAGATGCTTCTTTATTTTTAGTACCAATTTTGCATTATATTCACTATATTTCTCAAATAATGAGGTAACAAATACACTTTCACGAAATTTACCAAATGCACTTGCATCATCTGTATGATGTTTTTTAGCAATATCATGTCGATGCTTTGCTAGATTTGTCAGCATCTCAGAAAAATAAACAACTAAATTATCCTTATTTTGTACTGCGATTTGAATTTGATTGACTGATAAATTTACAATCTCATCACTTTTCTTTATATAGTCTAGTTGATTATAAATGTTAGACCATTGTGTATGTCGACTAAAAAAATATCCTGGCGTCTTCCTATCCATAATACACCCTTCTATAAACGCTCACTTGATGAGAGGAGACTTTATAAAAGTATAGCACAATATTTAAACTATCTAATCCGAATTGAGTATCAAATCACTTCACCTCCGAGTGGTTAGCATTAGAAATGCGAAATTTATATCGATGCATTAATCGGCTGGCTAGCATTTGATTGCTTTAAATCTTTACAAATAATAGAGATTTTCTCATCAATTTTCCCAGAGTCTTTCCAAAGCTTCATCCATTCATTTGGATTCAACTTAGCATTTTTTGTATCAGATTTTTCTTTTAGATCTTTATAAGCATTTTCACATTCGATTACCGGAACTACCGCAAAGACCATAATATTAATATAATTTTTTGCTATTATAACCCGCAATTACTATGATTTACTATTTCAGTAATATGATATTGTTTTTGACTAAGAATGACCTCTTCTACGAGAAATCCGTCTTCGGATAATAACTTTGTAACACCAGGTAGATGTGCTGCTCCTATCGCAAAAAATGCCTCTCCTTCATGCAAAAAGTACTTCATGTTTTTAGCCATTAATTTATCTCTTTGAGTCACTAACATATCACAATATTTATGTATAATTGCAGGTGCATTTTTTAAAGATCTTAAATCTTGGCCACAATACGCTCCGATTTTATATTGATCAATAAGTTCTGATTTTTCACCATAAACTCTCTTACATTCTTCGAAGTTATCTATAACAAAATTAAAATAATCTAAATGCTCTTGATAAGTCAAATCCAGACCATAACAAGCAGAAACTGCTTCAGTAGCATCTTCTAGATAACCAATTGATTTTTTACAGGACTTACGCAAAACCCATATAAACTGAAGGTCTTTTAAGCTCTTGAATCAAATAATTACGCAAGAGACTTTTCTTTATCTGATAAACCGTCTCTTTTGTTTTGTAAGCTATTTGTTTCATCTTAACCCACACTAGTAAGGCGCAAGCAATATGATTCCTCTGTATACGTTGCTTTCGACACTCACATTTTTCCACACCGGTTAGCTGTTTAATTTCACGATGAAACTGCTCAATATACCAGCGCATAGCACACACATTTTGAGTGTCATGGCTGCAGTGTTGAGATGGGTCGTTAGTGGCGACAAAATCGGTCCTGTTGGTAGAAACAGGTACACGAAACAGTTTCATATAAAAATCTCCAGGCATTCCTTTAAGGCGAATTATTTTACCAAGTTTTAAGTCCTCTTCGGTCCAATTCAATTCAGTAACTGCTTTATAGTGATCCTCAGTGCCAGCTGGCCTTACTAAACGATTTCGCTTAATAGGGCAATAAAAATATTTACCCAGATTATGGACAAATAACATAAATTTATTACTGGCATACCATGTATCAACCAACACTGTTGTAAAGCTTAGCTGTTTGGAATATAAAGCGTTTTTAAGCATGTCCTGCACATGCTCCACTTTGCTTTTACCGTCTCGCTCAGGATCAAAAATTCTATAATCAATAAGCCAAAATTCTTTTGTTTCAGGATTAATATAAATACAATTTACCAGGCCAATGCCACGCACAATCCCATGTGCATTTCCACTATATTGCCAACGAACAGATTCAATATGTCGAGAATGGTTCTTGTCTAAAATGCTGTCGTCAAAAACAATAAAACCTTTTTTACTTTGTTTAATGTCTGTCTTAGTGTGCTCCCAGACTAATCTGGGGGTTAGTTTCTCATCTCTTAAATAGCGATTAACCATATCATGAGATAAGGCTTCTACATGCTCAGCAAAGTTTGTTAGTGTGTAGTTAATTTGGCTGCTAAATAAATACTGGCAATAATCCAAGCGTGTCACTTTATTTGTTTTTGGGCGAGACATTATTATAACGCGGCGTAAAAATTTACGGTAGATTACTATATCTCAGAAAATTAATCTGTGATCCATCCGCTCATTGATACTTGATCTATTTCTCAATTTACAGAGTTTTGCGTAAGTCCTGTAAGTATGAAGATTTTTTAGCATATGCCAAAAAAGAGTGGCGATCCGGGTTAAGT
>CAZADN010000196.1:0-3921 GCA_964483895.1 uncultured Legionellaceae bacterium | reverse complement strand
GTAGCCGAGTTGCATGCCAATTTTTGCTTCTGGTAAAGTTATCGGCGCCAAACCTGAAACTATAGCAATACCTCTGAGTTTACTTGGTATTTTATAAGCGCAAGCAATTGCAAACGCAGCGCCACCAGAGTGTGCGATAATTGAGAATTTATCTATTTTTAGGTGAGTTGCAAGCTCGTCCAAATCATTAGCGAAAGATAGTATAGTATGTTTAGGATTTGGTGATGATAATCCCATGCCAGGCCTATCAATTCCATACATACAACAATGTTTAGTTTTAGCAATATCTTGAAAATCTAAAACTTGTAGCCTTGAACCTGGAGCTCCATGTAAATAAAATATTGGAAATCCGTCACTGTCGCCAGTTTTAGTAAACCCAAGTTTCCTGCTATCTTTTAAATTTATATTTTTCATCATTAACCTCACGTTAAACTATTTTTAGCATAATATTGCATGGCTTCAACTATAAACTTACATAGCTTCGGATGGTATAACGTACAAAATTCATTAAAATTTTTATCTTGTAGATAAGCGTTAGCTAGTTTTAAATAGCTTGTCTGATTAAATTGCCATAATGGTTTGATTAAAAGATAATGTTTATGCACTAGATTTTGCACATGAGAACTATCAGCTTTAATATTTGCATCTATAGCCGCAGCCATTTTCTTATAAAACTTATCTCCATCACTTTTAAATTTATCAAAATCTTTTTTTGTCCAAGACTTAATTTTTTCAAAAGACGCATCCATTTCTTCTTGAGTTAAAATATCATGACCAACAAGATATTTTGCATATTCTTTCTGAATTTGATTATCACGTAAGCGTATAGGATCAAAAAATTCTTCGACTTGCATAGCTATTTCTCCACGTAAATGTAAAACGGTTTTATCTATAGTTTTAAGCATGTGATTAAGTTTTTGTAATTTTTCTTGTAGTAACATTTTATGAGTATTTAAAGATGAAATTTTACTAAAATTATTTTTACTTAAAATTGTTTGAATATCTTTCAGGGAAAAATCCAGTTCGCGATAAAATAAAATTTGCTGCAGGATTAATAATTGTTCTTCTTCATAATAACGATAGTTATTTTTATCAGTATATGCTGGATTAAGTAAATTTATCTTATCATAAAAGCGTAATGTGCGAGGAGTTACGCCGGAAATATCTGCCAACTGTTTGATTGTATATATCATAATGCCTCTCTTTCAAACAATTTATATCATAATGGTTTACGTAACGTAAAGGTCAAGCTTTAATTTGAAATATTATTTATAATATTAACTTAGAGAGATATTTATGGAGCATGCTATTAGTAATCTAAAAGCTAAAGATAATCTTATTGAGTTTAAACCGCTAGATTTCTCAGATATACCAATTATGCATCAATGGTTTAACATGCCACATGTGCAAGCTTTTTATTCTTTACGTGCTTGGTCAGAGAAAGAGGTATTTGATAAATTAATACCTTATATTAAAGGTGAAAAACCCGTTATAGGATTGATTGCTTTTGTGAATCAAAAGCCAATTGGTTATGTACAATATTATAAGGTTGTTGACTATCCATGGCCAGCTCAAGATCTTTCACAAGATATTATTAATAACGCAGCCGGTATGGATATTTTAATTGGCGAAAAATCTATGATAGGCCGAGGCATTGGGCAATTAATTATTAATGAATTTTTGCAGGCTTATATTTGGCCAAAGTTTAATTATTGTATTGTCGACCCTAGTACAAAGCATAAATCAGCCATTCGTTGCTATCATAGGTCTGGATTTAAAAAGCATAAGGTTATAAAGACTAAAGATGCTATGGGATGCGCTGAGAAAGTGCAATTAATGATTATTTATAATCAAATTATAACAGTAGAAGATATTATTAATCACATTATTAAACAAGAAAAGCGTTTACTTGATAAAACAGAATCATTAAAATCCTTATCAGCTTTGCTTGATGATGAATTTATTGAAATTGGCTCGAGTGCTAAATTATTTAATAAAGCTGATGTTATTGAGTGGTTAAAAAGTGATGATAAATCAATTCGTTTGGGTACGGAGTTTGCAGGAAAAATAATTAGCGAAAATGTGATTTTATTAACTTATATCAGTAATATTCAAGATACTGGTGAAGCACCAATTAAAACTGCGCTTCGCGCCTCTATTTGGCGAAAAAATTCAGAAAATGAGTGGAAGATGATATTTCATCAAGGTACTCCTATTAATCCATAATCGCTGAGGATAATTATGCTTCCAAAGAAAAATTTAGAAACTAATATTTTTAACCAAAAAATTAAAAATGCTTATAACAAAATAGCCGATGTATGGAATAAAGAACGCGAGTGGTATATTGAACAGCCTGCGATTGATGAGGCAATCAGACACTTAAAACCAGGTGCTAAAATTTTAGATGCTGGTTGCGGTTCTGGTAAACCAATAGCTGAGTATTTGCTTAACAAAGGTTATGATATATATGGATTGGATATTTCTGAAAAATTAATTAAATATGCTCAGCAAATTATCCCTAAAGAAAAGTTATTTATTTGCGACATATGTGATTTTGCGACTGATATTAAGTTTGACGCCATAATTTGTTGGTTTACTTTATTTCATATTCATGCGGATAATCATTTAGATGTTTTGAAAAAATTTCATTTACTCTTGAAGCCTAAAGGTATTTTATTAATTACTTTTGCTGATACTAGTTGTTTTCCTGGTGGTAGTAAGTTCAAAGTAATTGATGAATATACTATTGAATCAGAAATGTTTGGTGAGAAATTTTGGCATAGCGGCAATCCGGCTTCGGTTAATTCCGAATTAGTTAAAAAAGCTTCCTTTGAAATTATTACAGATAAAATAGATCAACCAGGAAATCAGGTTATTTTGGCTAGACATAAAATAAAATCGGAATGTTAATGTTAATTATTAAGATTGCAGAAAAAGTTGATTATGATGATTGGTGTAGAGTATACACTATGTACTTGGATTTTTATGCAACGAATCTCTCTCATGAACAATTAATGTTTATAATAAGTTATCAAGTAAAACTAAGTGGATAACATATGATCTAGTCATTGACTAGTTAGAATAGCATCTAAGGTTATTTGTTTTAGGTAAAACTTTATGTATCAATTCGTATGGTGATTCTCGATAACACACATAATTATGCCCACCAGTAAATTCATGTAAAATAACATCCATGTTTGCAGTTTGCATATGGTCTTTAATAGTTTGTACTGAATCGTAAGTTGAGGTGATTTGAACTTCACCATCTTCAAACTCAAAGCCAACAGAGTTTTTTTCAAATTTTCCAACTTCGAAAATAAATTTACCAGATTTTTGAGAGCTATCTATAATAGACCTAAAATAATCTAATTTTTGTAGCAAAAAACAAGGTGATTGCATTATTGCTTTCCCAAAACTTTCAGGGTAAGTAATTGCCGCATAAAAAGCCGCGCAGCCGCTCATTTTATAATAGGTATGATAATACCCATTATGGGTATTACTATCAATTTTTTCATATTATTGTATAGAATAAATAGTTATGCAACACACATTATATTGCATACGTAATTTTTTTTAGTTTCATTAAGAAAATGATATTGACATGGTTGTATATCTAGTGATAGTTTGGCTTAATCGCGTATGGAAATAAGCGATTATAGTTTTATATAAAAGTTCAATCATAAACAAGGAGTATAAATGAAAGTAAAAAAACTATTCGTTGGGTTAGCCACAACCGCGGCAATTGGAACAGCAACTGCGTCTAGTGTAATCACCTTACCCACAAGCAATTTAACTTCAGAGAAACAGGCGCAAGCTGATGTGATGTCTAAGATTTTAACAAACTTCACTTCTGTTATGGTTATGCCTGAGTGCACAGTTAAAAAAATTTGACCATTTGCAATCAACAGTATTAAAAATCTG
>CAZADN010000195.1:0-3949 GCA_964483895.1 uncultured Legionellaceae bacterium | reverse complement strand
GGTGATGCAATCGTGCTAAATTGACTTGGTACCGGTCTTGAATGAAAATAATCGTCCGCTTGTTTTTCACTAACTTTGGTAACAATGCCTCGGACTCTAACTTGCCGCATATTCTCAGACCAATAAAAATTAAGCGCGGCGTGAGGATTCTCTGCAAGCTGTAATCCTTTAGCACTATAGTAATTGGTATAGAATACAAATTGTCCTTTGTCCAGATCTTTTAGCAAAACAATTCGTGAGTCTGGCCAACCTTTACTATCAACTGTAGACAAAACCATCGCATTGGGTGTGTTTTTGACTAAACTGGCATGTTCTTGAAACCATTTTTCAAATTGGGTTAGTGGATCTGCAGCTAAATCTTTTTCTAGCAAATCTAATAATCCATATTCTTGCCTTATATTAGATAAATCTTCGATTCCACTATCCATTTATTTTACCAACCAGTAATTTCTTTAACAGCTTCACCCAATAATGCTGGAGAGTTTACAGTCTTAACCCCAGCTGCTTGCAATGCTTTAAATTTATCAGCCGCAGTGCCTTTGCCACCAGCAATAATAGCACCAGCATGACCCATACGTTTACCTGCAGGGGCAGTTACACCAGCAATATAAGAAACAACTGGTTTAGAAACATTAGATTTAATAAACTCAGCGGCCTCTTCTTCAGCGCTGCCACCTATTTCTCCAACTAAAATAATCGCTTCAGTTTTCGGGTCATTTTCAAACAACTGTAATATATCAATAAAACTACTACCAGGAATTGGGTCGCCACCTATCCCAACACAACTACTTTGGCCAAAGCCAATATTAGTAGTTTGCCAAACAGCTTCATAAGTTAAAGTACCAGAACGTGATACAATACCAACTTTACCTGGCTTATGAATATGACCAGGCATAATACCAATTTTACACTCACCTGGAGTAATAACTCCTGGGCAATTTGGACCAACCAGACGTACGTCTCGATTCTTATCAAGATAAGCTTTAACTTGTAACATATCAAGTACTGGTATGCCTTCTGTAATACAAACAATAAGCTTAATCCCAGCTTCAGCAGCTTCAATAATAGAGTCTTTACAAAATGGTGCTGGTACATATATCACACTAGCATCAGCTTGTGTATTTTCAACTGCCTCTCTAACTGTATTAAATATTGGTAAATCAAGACACTTTTGCCCACCTTTGCCTGGTGTAACTCCACCTACCATTTTTGTACCATATTCAATAGCTTGCTCAGTATGAAACATCCCTTGACGACCAGTTAAGCCTTGACAAATAACCTTTGTTTTCTTATCAATTAAAATACTCATTCCAACCTCATTAAATTAGGACTTAACAGCTTTAACAATTTTCTGTGCAGCATCTGTTAAACTATTCGCAGCTATAACATTTAAGTCACTATTATTAAGAATCTCTGCCCCTAATTCAGCATTATTGCCTTCTAAGCGTGCGACAACAGGAATACTTAATCCTACTTCTTTAACTGCGCCCAAAATTCCTTCTGCGATAAGGTCACAACGAACAATACCGCCAAAAATATTAACTAAAATACCTTTAACTTTGTCATCTGATAAAATAATTTTAAATGCTTCAGTCACACGCTCTTTTGTAGCGCCGCCGCCAACATCTAGGAAGTTTGCAGGTTCACCACCATGTAATTTGATAACATCCATTGTTGCCATTGCAAGACCGGCACCATTTACCATACAACCGATCACGCCATCTAGAGGAATATAATTTAAATCCCAATCATGCGCTCTATTTTCACGCTCATCTTCTTGACTTGGATCACGCATTTCTTTGAGCTCAGGATGTCTATATAAGGCGTTATCATCAATGCTGATTTTACCATCCAAACAAACAAGCGCACCCTCTTTAGTAACTATCAAAGGATTAATTTCTAAAAGATTAAAATCATAATCATTAAACATCTTACCTAAACCAATCATAAGTTTAGTAAATTGATTAACTTGCTTATCATCCAAACCTAGTTTAAATGCTAATTCACGACATTGATAAGGTAAAACTCCAAGCATTGGATCTACGGCTATGGTATGAATTTTTTCAGGAGTATTATGCGCAACCGTCTCAATATCAACCCCACCTTCTGTAGATGCCATAAACACTATACGACGCGTAGCTCTATCTACAACTGCCCCAAGATATAATTCGCGAGCAATGGCACTAGCTTCTTCAATTAAAACTGCATTAACAGGCTGTCCATGCGCATCAGTTTGATAAGTAACTAAACGTGTGCCCAACAAAGATTTAACAAAATCACACATCTCTTCTTGGCTTGAAACTAATTTAACACCACCAGCTTTACCACGTCCGCCTGCATGCACTTGAGCCTTGACTACTAATTTATCAGTAGTTAACTGACTCGCGACTGTAATACAATCCTCAACATTAAAAGCAACCTGACCATTTGGGACAGGTAAGCCATACTTAGCTAATAGCATTTTAGCTTGATATTCATGTAAATTCATTGATATTTCCTAACTAAACATTAAGTAAAAGACGCGAAGGATCTTCTAGAAGCTCTTTCACACTAACTAAAAACTGCACAGAATCTTTACCGTCAATTAAACGATGGTCATAAGATAATGCAAGATACATCATAGGTCTTATAACTATTTCACCATTCACAACTACGGCACGCTCTTGAATCTTATGCATACCCAAAATAGCCGTTTGTGGTGGGTTAATAATAGGCATAGACAATAAAGAACCAAATACACCACCATTAGTTATGGTAAATGTACAGCCTTGCATTTCCTCTATGGATAACTTACCAGTTCTTGCTCGTTCCGCATATTCGCCAATAGAACCTTCTATTTCAGCAAGACTTAGAACATCTGCATCACGGATAACTGGTACAACTAAACCGCGCTCAGTTGAAACTGCGATACCGATATCGTAAAAACCATGATAAACAATATCACTGCCGTCAATCGATGCATTTACAGTTGGAAAACGCTTTAAAGATTCAACTACAGCTCTTGTGAAAAATGACATAAATCCGAGTTTCACACCATGCTTTTTCAAAAACGTATCTTTATAACGGTTACGTAAATCCATAACCGCTTTCAAATCTACTTCATTAAAAGTCGTTAACATAGCAGCATTATGTTGCGCTGATAACAATCTTTCTGCAACTTTTGCGCGTAATCTTGACATTGGCACACGGCGCTCTTCACGTCCTACACCAACTTGTGCCGAACCTGATATAGGAGCTACTTGCTTAACATTAGTTTTATCTGCAAGATAATTATTAACATCTCCTTTAGTCACACGCCCACCTTCACCTGTGCCTATTACATCTTTAGGGCTAACATCGTTCTCTGCCATCAATCTTCTAACACTTGGACCAGCCGGCATTTCACCACTATTTGCGCTCTGTTTAGTCGTAGAAGTTGAAGCTTCTTGATTTGCAACTTCCCCAACAGCAATTTTCAATAAAACTTGTCCAGAAGTAACTACGTCTCCTTCTTTAAAAGAGATCTCTTTAATAACCCCGCTTTCAGTAGCAGGAACTTCAAGAACTACTTTATCGGTTTCCAAGTCTATAAGATTTTCATCTCTAACTACACTGTCACCGACTTTTTTGTGTAATGCAGCGATAGTTGCATCGGCTACTGATTCTGGTAAAACTGGTACTTTTATCTCAATTAACATATGAATACCCTATTGGTTACTTAGTTAGTGCATCATTAACTAATTCTTCTTGCTGTGCAGCATGACATGCGGCACTTCCAGCAGCAGGAGCTGCAGCAAAGCCCCTACCTGCATATAATAAAGTTTGATCTGACTCTAAACATAACTTCATATTATGTTGTGATGCAAACCAAACACCTTGATTCTGTGGCTCTTCCTGACACCATACTATCTTTTTAGCATTATTATATTGCTTTAGAACCGCCACCAATTCTTCATGTGGAAAAGGATAT
>CAZADN010000194.1:0-3950 GCA_964483895.1 uncultured Legionellaceae bacterium | reverse complement strand
AGAACAACAACCGCAAGCAAAACTAATTTCAATAGGCACAAGCTGCACATATGAAGAAGGGATGGACCTCACTGAAAATAATTATCTAAAAGGTGATCCAATAAATGATCTTTATGTTTATGCCATGACAAAAAGGATGCTTTTAATAGGGCAACAAGCACTAAACAAGCAATTTGGTCTGAATTATTTAACGGTTGTACCATCAACTCTTTATGGTCCAAGCTATAATATTGGTGGCAAACAAATGCATTTTATTTTCGATCTAGCCTGGAAAATCTTAGAATTTAAATACCTCAAAAAACCAATAATTCTCTGGGGAGATGGCCAGCAAAGAAGAGAATTGGTATTTGTTGATGACTTTATTAACATACTCTTAGAATTAGATAATGTAGTACAAAATGATGTTGTTAATATAGGGGCTGGTAATGATTTTAGCATTCACGATTTTGCAACTTTTATTTGTGAAATATTAAATATAGATCCGAGTTACATTCAATATGATACAAGTCGTTATGTAGGAGCCAAATCAAAAGTACTCAACAACGATAAATTAGATAGCCTTTTGCCAGCACATCCAAGAACAGAACTAAAAAAAGGCTTAAAAATTATGCTTAAGTGGATGGAGCAAAGTTTTATAGAAAAAACTATAGGAAGTGCTGTATGACCATTATCACTGAACGATTAAAACAAATACCAAAAGAACCAGTATCTATTTTAATGCCTATTTGCAATGAAATAGATGTAATTGAAGATGTTATTTGCGAGTGGTACGGAGATGTAATTGATTACCTACCTAATGGCAGTGAATTATTAGTAGATGATTGCTCAGATGATGGTACAAAAGAATTATTACAAAAATTGCAAAACAAATATATCAATTTACGTATATTGAATTCTCAGAGAGATGGTTTTTTCAATTCAGCCATTAGATTATATAAAAATGCGCGCTGCCCACTTATTTTTTTTACTGATTCAGATGGTCAATATTTACCAAAAGACTTTTGGGAAATAGCAAAACACATTAATAACTATGATATGGTTCATGGTTATAAAATATCACGCTATGACCCACCCTATAGAAAAATCTTATCATACTTTTTTAATCGTTTAGTTTGTGCATTTTTCTTCATAAAAGGGAAAGATATAAATAGTGCCTTTAGATTGATTAGAAAGCCTGTTCTAGACAGTGTGATAGATAAAATCCATCTATTTCCTATGCTGCCAAACGCTGAGCTTTATATCCGCATCATACAAGAAAAATACACTATAAAAAATGTTGGCATTCATCATAGACCAAGAAAAAACGGCTTAAGTAGAAGCTTTTCTTTAGGTAATTATTTTAAACATTGCGCGTTAACATTGATAGGAATTTTAAGGTTAAGAATAGAGCTTTTTGGCTATAAATTAGGTTAAGATATAATTAAATGAAATATATTTCAAATATAAAATCCAATTTTAACAAAAAGTCTATGTTTTTAATTCAACTCATAATTACGATTATATCGCTCTGCTATATTGGCTCAAAAATTAATTTTTCTATAGTTTTTAAGTTAATAAGTGGAATTTCAACTAAATATATTATATTTTTATGCAGTCTATTATTATTACAATTTTATATTTCTATCTTTAAATGGCAATTCATATTAAAAACATTTGGATATAACACCAAACTTAGCTTCGTTACTTTTGCGCTTATGTTAGAGCGGTTTGTTAATCAAATTATACCTGGTTTAATTATTGGCGATTACACTCGCTCCAAATGGCTTGCTATTAAAAATAATACTCCTAATAAAACTAATACTATATTGAAGAGCTCTCTATGGGATAGACTATTAAGTGTTGCATGTCTTGCGCTTCTAACCCCGCTATCGATTATATATTTATATTTACATACAGAATTTAAAAGTGAAATTTACTTACTAACATTAGTTTTATTTTTTTTCATTAGTATATTGATACTAACATGGATTACTCCTAAAGTTTTTTGGTCAAAACTTTTAGATTCAATAAAACATGATTTTATAAAAAACAACTTAATTGCGCTAATAGACTTAATAAAAACACCTAACGCCTTGTTAATATCAATAACATATTCCTTTATTATTCACTGCATTGGCATATTAATGATAATAACAATTGCTTATGGCGCCAATATTCATATATCAAATATTGGCGCATCTTGTTTATTACCATTAATATTTTTAGCTGGCCTAATACCGGTATCAATTAATGGCTGGGGGTTTAGAGAAGGCTCAATGATATTTTTATTTGGGAGCATTGGATTATCCACAAATGAGGCTGTTTCTATATCTATTCTTTACGGTCTTAGTAATATATTTTTAGGAATAATGTGCGGAGTCATCTGGTTTTTATATACACTCAAATCTAAAAACTTGTCTTCACAATCGCTAAGCTGCGATGAAATTGGATAATTAAGTACAAGGAAAAATTTAGTATGAAAAGTAAATTAAATTTAAAAAATTATATAGAGTTTTTTAATCTCTTCCTGCTCTTTTTTATTGTTTTTTGTATTTTTTTTTCTTCTACATTATTTAATTCTTTTGATTACCATGATTCATTTTATACTTACGTAAATGAAAAGTTTGAATCATGCTCTTTACACCCCCAATATTTATTTTTTTTAGAAATAGGTCGGCCTTTATACGCATATATTTTTTGTAAAACTGTGCTACCAATAATATATTATATACAAGATGCTGCTATAGTTCGTTTATTAGCCATATTTAGCATTGCTATTTTCGCCACATGTCTGTATAAAATTTTAAAAAAAATCCGTATATTTCCTCAAACTATTTTATTCATCTTTGTAGCGTGTTTATTTATTCTACCTAGCGGTCTATTATTTATTTATGAGTCCCAAGCAACTCCCATAGTTGTAGCGTATGGAGCTTCTATATTATCTTTTTATTTTTTGAACAATTTTTTTCAAAGAAATTTATCTAAAAACGATATTAATTTGAAGTGGTATTGTTTTAATTTTAAAGATGCGATTAATTTATTTTTATCTGTGTTTTTTTTAATAATAGGATCCTCTATATACCAACAACTTACACCTATAATCTTCAGTTTAACCTTTTTAATTATTGCAAATATGGAGTTTAAAAATAGGGCTAAAATGAGACTTATTTTCATTACTTCAATTACTATCTATGTTATACATGGAATTCTTTATATCATTTTATATAAGAATGTATTGTTAGATATGCTGCAATTATCTAATAACGAATTACAATTAATTTCTAATAATGAGCGCGCAATAAGACTAACTGTTAATTTTTCTGAAAAAATTAACATATTAATAGAAGTAACTAAACGTGCATCCATGTTATGGTTTTTTGGTTCTTATCATGCATCTAAATATGTAATTTATTTATCCATTATTGCATTATCAATAGGTATCTATCTAGATTATGTAAAATCAAAAATATTTACGAATAATCATATAACAGCCTTTATGTTTTCTATTGAAAAACTAATAATAACTTTAACACTCATTCTACTTACTAACTCGTTAAATCTCGTAGCTTACGGTTCGTCTCTATTTTTTCGACATATGATTCCATATCAATGGATAATAGTATTTTTAATTTTAAGTAAATTCTATGAACTAGCAGATTTTTATTCAAAAGATATAAATGTTTCTTTACCTAAATATATTTGCACTTCTATATTTTCTATTTTTATTGTCTTCGTTTCTTCTTGTTTATGTCCTGTTCTTTTCCGTATGTTTCCTATCTTTCAGTTCCTTTCTTGAATCAAGTCTTGTTCTTTCATCGCGTTGTTTGTGTTGTGCCTTCCAGGTGTTCTTGTTTTGCTTCCATTGAGGATTCTAATTGATTCCTTAGACACATCGCAACACACAGGAGGGCGGGTGGCACGCCCCGCGGAAAGCCGCTCGTGCCGGCGAGAGTCGCACCGCCTGCCGTTTC
>CAZADN010000193.1:0-3957 GCA_964483895.1 uncultured Legionellaceae bacterium | reverse complement strand
TATATTGCCTTTTTTCTGCTTTTATATGAATGTGGCTTAGCTCCAGCATCTTCACCAAGTAAAGTTGTAAATTTATGCAAAAAAGTTTTTATGCAATCAACTATTTCATCAAGCATTTGCATACTCCGTCATCTTATGAACTTCTTCGATAGTCATGCAGTTATCTGTCGCGGTTTTTTTGCAACTGAATTCAGTATTAATCGGCGCGCAAGCGGTAATATTAAATAAAATAATAAACATCAAAATCCACCTCATTGCTCACCTCCTATACGATTTAACACTGCTTCTGGAACTTGAAAATCCGTAGGTTCTTCTGTTATTTGCGGTTTTTGCTTTGCCTCCTCTTTTAGATAAAATCCATCTTTAAAAACAATTGTGACAATGCTGCCAGCGCCTACTTGAATTACTGGATGATATTGTTCTGCGCGTTTAACATAGTAGTTAGATAAAACTTCTGATGCTTTTGAAAGGCCGCCGTATGATGCATAAGGCGCTACGTTACTTGGTGGCACTATATTTGCTTCTTTAGTTTGAATTGATTGTGAATATTGCGCGGCCGAGGCAATTCCAGACATGGCGCCACTTATCCCAGCCCATTGCATTATTTTATTATCACGCATCAAAGGCTTACCTTTAATGCCAACTTTACCACCAAAAAATGCCCAGCCAGTAACTGCTTTATCAATTATGGGTTTACCTTTTTGGGCGCAAGATAATTTATCTAAAATAACAAAAGCGCGCTCACTTGAAATATCACCGTATGAACTGCCAGTTACAAAGCAGCCTTTTAAGTTTGAATGTACGCCATTTGGTAAAGTGCCATTGCTTAAAAGTTTAAAAAGCATTACGCCATTATTTTTTGATTGGCCATTAACTGATGCATCGGCATCTGCGCCGCCTAAAACGACCGCTGTTACAAATGCGCCACTTGGTACGTAATGTTCTGGATTTAAATCAGTTGGTTTATGGGGTTTTTTATAATTAAAGGTAAGTACATTTATATTACTTGGTAGCTTTGGTTTTATAATTGGGATAGTAATTTGTGGTCTTTTATGCACCTTTTTAAGCATTAATTTTTGTAATTTATCTATATCAATTTTTATACTTTCGATATCTTTTTGCTGTAAATTTAAAGCGCTTTCAAGGTTTGCTTCGCTAAAACTTACATCAATGGTATCGGCAATTTCTGCTTTTGGAGAAACGATTGGCAATACCTTTTTATTGTGAGATATAAGTAATACTGATATACCAAGTATTAAAATTAAGCCTGCAATAACCATTGCTAACGCTTGCATTTGCGCTTTTTTAAATATGTTATTAACCATTAGTATTCTCCGAAACTAAATACATCTCGGTTTTTTGATGTGGTTCTAAAATTAAGTGCTTGATATGAATTTCTTTGGTTAGATTAGTTTTAAAAAGATTTTCTTGAAGAAATATTTTTTGTTTGCTGCCGTTATATACTTCAATAACTTCACCTTTTAGGTAAGTATTTTCATATGTAGTTTTGGGGATTAAAGTCAAACCTTGAGATAATCTTTTTACTTTGCCAAAGTGGCGTTTCTTAGAAAAACTCAAAGATACATGATTACTCATCATATCTTTAATTAAGCTGGATTTTTCACTTTTTGGTTTAATAACTGGAAGTGATGGTTTTTTAACTACAATTGGGATAAATTCTATGGTTTTACCTAAAGAATCATCCGCATTAATCGTTGCTGAAAAATGATGTCCGTTTTCTGTTGTAATAAATATTGTAAATTGCTTTTGCTCTTGAGATATAGCATATAAACTGCCATCTTCATCATTTTTAATTAGCATACTATCTTCTGGGAAATATGCTTTGATGATTTTATCGTTTTCTACATGTAAGCGATTATAATTAGATGAGCTTAGCGTTATCGCAACATCTGTATTATCGCGAAAATACTCTTTATTTAATGCAAAGCTTGTGCTTGTAATAAATAACAAACACAAACCATAAATTAATTTATTCATTTAAAACCTTCCTTGAGTTGGTTGAACTTGATAATACTTAATCTTCCTAATTTATAACGATATTGAATTTGATAATGCATCTGCTCTGTTGGTAATTCCATAACTCCAACAGAACGTCTTAATATTCCGGTAATATCACAACTTAAATTTTCAGCATTTACTTCGAGATTAGTTATTTCAAAATAACTAGATATTTTTTTATCAATAATCGTTTTAGCCTCTTTTTGAAGCTTGGATGCAAAATCAGAATATGATGCTGAGTCTACAAAAGATAATAAGCTTTTATGATTATGAGTTACGGTTTCAGGTGTTATGTTCAAACGCTCATAAATAAAATTTTCACTCATCATGGTTAAGTAATGCGAATCAATTAGCGCTTCACTTTTAGTATAACTTTGCCCGCCAGCAAATGGCGTTACTTCTATTTGTTTATGCATGTTGGTATAAAAAACCAGACAGCCTAATAAAATATCAGTTGTTAATAATCCAAATACTAAAAACACCATTAAACTAAAGCGTGATGATAATCGACTCATGCTATGTTCACCTATTTGCATATTAACCTCTCCACAGTCTGTAATATGATTTTGGAAGTTTGGGGACAATTAACTTTGCAATCATATCTGGCATACGACAGTAAATTTGGATTAATAAAAACCTTGGCCCATGCCCTTTTTTTAAATACTTCAAAAGGCTATAAATTGCCGCACTTAAAATTCCAACTAAAAACTTATGGTTTGATGTTGTAAGCAACATCAAACCTAGTACTACGATACAAAGCTCATCAATAGTTAAGCTTATATAACGCTTAGGCTCATCTAGATGACTAACCACCTTGTATAAACTTTCCATTTCAAAACACAAAATTATTTATTAAAAATGCTGGAATTAAGGCAATTGCAAAAACACCTACAAATACCATAGGGTTTTTTGTCTTAACTGCCATTGCGGCTGATAAAATAATGTCGACTAAAATAAAGATTTTCCAAAAAGTGCCTGACCCTCCTAACATATCTTGAACATCACCATTCATTGCTGCAGATAATCTATCAGCTGCTAAAACTTGACCTGTGATTGCAGTTGTCATTAAACACAACCCTATTTTCCATAATTTGGACTTGCATGCTTTTATCATAACTTCGCTCCTTGTTTTAAAATTGACTTTATTTTTTGTAAATAAAAATCAGCTGTAGCTTTATTGCTTTTTACACTCTCCTCCTCCTTTTTAAAAAAATCATAGCGTTTGGTATAAGCCTTACAACAATCAATAAACTGCGGTAAAGTTGGTGGCAAAGGATGATTTTTAATGCAAACACCAATTGCATATTGCAAAGCTTTATCATCGAAATGCGTGAGCTCTTTAAGCCAAGATTTTTTACTGTAATCTAAAAAATCACCGCTTTTATAAATGCTAAGCCAAACATGTCCATAAGCTGCTGAGAAGCATAAAAACAATCGATCAATTCGTTTTTGATCTCTTGTTAAATTGGATGATATTTGATGAGCTGTCATACTCATCATAGTCAAGTCCTCCTTTACAGCTTTCCCAGAAAAAGTCTTTTGACTCTTTGGCAGAATTTGCTTTACGTGCTGCATGAATATTCTCCTCTGCTATTTCATCTTCCCAACAAGCACCTGCTAGCCAATTAACTGGATTTTTCCAATTAGGCGTCCATAAGCCTTGTGAAAGTTGGTTTTGATAGAAAGAAATTTGTAATTGAAGACTTGTTAAAATTTTTGTAACTAAATCTACATCAGGATTGATTTTTTGAAATACAGCAAACGCTTTCGCTTTATCTTTTTTAAGCGGATAAAGTTCCCAAAATTTTTCGAAATTTGTATATAAAAAAATATATATATAATTATTATTAAGAGGTGTGTCGGCCTGGGGTGTTTCAACCATGCCGGCCTGAATATTAAGATCTTCTACAACCCTTGATTTTACTGAATCAAATGCTG
>CAZADN010000192.1:0-4050 GCA_964483895.1 uncultured Legionellaceae bacterium | reverse complement strand
ATGATAAAAAAGAATTTAGACAATTATTAGAAACTTATATTTTAAATAGTCCAGAGTGGATTCAAAAAAATAACGAACTTAAATCTAATTATCAGGAATGGAGTAAGATTTTTGGTATTCCAATTGAAAATTTATTTGATTTGATAAAAATCAGCGATCGTTTGTATGTTGAACAATTATATAATATTCCTCTTTCTGGTGGTTTATTGGAAAAAGATGCGAATGAAATTTTAACCGCTGGAAAATGGGCATTGCTTTATATTGCTAATAATTCAAAATTGTCTTTGAATGTTGGTATCGAACTGGCTCAAACAATTAAACATGAAATGAGCCTAGCCGCTGAAAAAAACCGTACTTTAAAATATTTACTATTTGTTGCACATGATACGACTCTTCAAGCCCAATTGAATCTTTTGGGGCAAAAAATGGAAGATCTTCCACCTTACGCTTCAATAATTAATTATTCTTTATATGATACAGGATCTAATTACGAAGTTAGAGTAATGTACAATCAGAAACCATTATTTATAGAACAATGTGGCGCTGAATACTGTACCCTAAATGATTTTATTAATCTCATTGATGTGCAAGTAAACAACAGTTTTTAATTGTTTGAATGTATATAAATCAAATGACCATTTAATAGAAATAATCTACGCCTAACATGGTTCATATCACATGAAGTTTATGATAGATATCATATTATTATTTTAATATTTCCCAATAACCACCTCTGTGCCCGCCTACTCTTTTTAGTATTGCTTCATTTTTAAGCTTTTCAATTTGCTTCAATACCGCTCGCTTTGTGATTCCAATGATTGCACCAATTTCTTCAGTAGTTATAGATGGGTTTTCTTTAATTATCTCTATGATTTTTGTTTCAGTTTTTGGTGAACTTTTCGGTGAACTTTTCGGTGAACTTTTAACAATTATTTGTTCATCAAGTATTTTTCTGTGAACTACAGCAGTAAATAAACAGCCATCTCGGTCGTCAATGAAATCAATCTCAGACCATTGTGCTATTGCACGCTTAATACCAGAACCAAGTCCGTGATAAGGTAATAATCCTTTTGCTACATAAGAAATTAATATCGGATTGCGAATATTTGAGTTGCCGGTTCTAATTTTTTCGACAGTTAAGTTATCAGGCAGATGTCCAGGGCTGATTATCTCAATTCGATTATCAAAAATAAATATCCTAATAGGTGCGCTAACTAAATAATCTCTATGAATTAGCGCATTAACTAAAAGTTCTTCAAAAACATCTTTTGGTATTTCTGGTAGACCAGGGGCATTCACGCCTCTGCCTGCTTGGATTTTATGTAAATTACGCATGATAAATGCCAGGGCATCTTCAAAAATTTTACTTAGTGATCCTTCAAAATCTTCTGTATCTAAATAATCAGTCGCATGAATTTCATTACCTGGATAGCGAATAGCTTTAATTACAAATTGTGGTTTAATCCATTCTGGTCGTTCAGCGAACATTAAAACACCGGCCAAATTAAGCACGTCATTATCTGTTGCTAAGTTCATATTTTTTAATAATTGTATTAGCTCTTCTTCGGTATTAGGGTATTCTTGTTTATATACATCACGTAAGAAATCTCTAAAGCGCAGTTTATCTAGTTTATCGATACCTGCTTTAGTAGGTAGTTCATCTGCATGAAATTGATCGGAAATTTGAAATAATCTTCTCAACTCTTCTTTAGAATTTACTCGGCGTTTATCGCTGCCAGCTTTAAGCCATATGACACCATTTTTATCAAAATAGGGTTTATCAATACCTTTTGGCACCGTCAAAACAATGACGATATTGCCATTGTCTAACGCAATATTTTGAGTATGTACTGCAATAGGGCTACGTACTAAATGACTGCTTGCATTGCTGATGAGTTGGTTAATTCTAGATACATCTTCTTTACTTAATCCAGATAAAACTCCATCGTCAGAAACACCAATAAATATTTGGCCACCGTTTGAATTAGCAAAAGCGGCTATTTCGGCGGCAATTGACTCACTATTGCGAATGTCTGATTTAAATTGTCTAACACTATCTTCACCTAGCGCAACTTCAGCAATTATGGTTTGTAAATTCATAATGATTGTACCTTGTCTTTTTTATTAGATATCAATGAGTCAATTAATTTGCCCCATTGTTCTAATGCTTCCTTGCGTTGAGGTAGCATTTCATTTTTATTATAAGTTGCCATAATTTTTGGCATTTTATGACCTAAACATTTTTCAATAACTACCGGATCAATTTGTAATACTTGACCTAATTGAGTTGCAAAAGTGCGGCGAAGATCATGCGCAGTCCAGTGAGGTATGCCGACGCGATCTTGGATGCGTTTAATAGCCTTCGGTAACGCTCTATCACTGAGTTGTTTTATTCCATCTGCACCGCTAAGCACAAACTTACTAGTGCTACATTCATAAAGTTCTTGTAATAAGGATATTACTTTTTCAGTTAAATGAACACGCATAATCAAATTAGTTTTTGTGTTTTCCGCAGGAATTGACCAAAGATTATTTTTAAAATCAAATTCAGTCCATTTTGCATTCCATAGTTCCCCTGTGCGAACACCAGTAAGCAATAAAATTTTAATTGCATTGATAATTTGTAATGAAATTTTATTATCATTACCGTCTAGAAATAACCATAATGTTTTTATTTCATCAGGAGATAAATAGCGTTCACGTGGTTTTTCGATACCTCCAATATCACGACCACGGATACTTGAGGCAGGGTTTAGTTTTAGTTCGCCGCGATTTACTGCATAATTAAACGCTTGTTTTAAAGTGCTTAGCACTTTGTTGGCATGAACAGGGGAGCCTCTTTTTACAATCTTGTCGAGTGCTTGTGATATCTCTTTTGTTTCTAGAGTATCGGTAAGATAATTTCCAAGTAAGGGAATAATATCTGCTTCAATATGTTGTTTAATTTGCAATGGTTGTTTGCGGTGGCGCTCAATGTAATTTGTATACCAATGAGACATTAATTGTTTAACGGTCAATTGTTCTTGCGTTTTTTGTTGCTGCATTATCTGTTTGGGATTTTGGCCGCTGCGTCGTAACTCTCTTAGTTCAAGAAATTTCTTACGAGCATCAGATAAATTCATAGAAGGGTAGTGCCCCATAATGATATAGTCTTTTTTATTGTCGATTTTATAACGATAGATCCACGTTTTAGAACCAGAAGGGTAGATAAAAATACCAAAGCCACCACCTTCGTATTTTTCATCACGTTTTTCTTTGGGTTTTAAATTTTTAATGTAAGTGTCCGTGAATCTTATCATTATGAATTGCGCCTTTTTAAACATGCCAGTGGGTACTTAAAAGGGTACTTTTTTTTGTGCTGGCTTGGTATATCCTTGATCCTAATTGATCATCATGATATGCTTTTTATTCAGTGTTTTCAAGGGTTGTTAATTGTAATTGAAAGGAGTTGAATTTAGTTGCAATAGTATAGCTTTGAGCATGGGGTGCTAGGGGTCGAAGGTTCAAATCCTTCCGTCCCGACCAGTGTTTATAAGGGTTTATTGTTGTTGATTGAAAATATGAAATTGCTTTTGGTACCTATCTTGGTACCATTTTGCTAATGTGTCTATTATATATCATTTGATATTAATACAACTATTAAATAGAAAAGCCCCCAAAGGGGCTTTAGCTTTTTATTTGAGTATTATTTTATATTTTGTGTAATCCAGGCATTAATCGTATCAATATGCCATGCTAAAGCAGTACCATTAAGTTTTATTGGTTTAGGGAACTTTCCATCCAACCACCATCTTCTCAATGTTAATCTATTACGACCTGTTATTTTTTCTAAGTCAGTTATAAAAAATATTTGTTGTGATATTTCCTTATTTTGTAGTGCGTTCATAAACCTTATTCCTTATCTTTGTATTTTATATTAGGACTTATTCAAAATAACAGCTTCTGTGCATGTCCTGTTTATAGACTTTTGTTTAGCTTTATGATAATTAACTCACCTTACGCAGCAGTCATTGATTAATATCTAAAAACGCGTATCTTTTATCCGTTTAT
>CAZADN010000191.1:0-4089 GCA_964483895.1 uncultured Legionellaceae bacterium | reverse complement strand
AAAGTATGATTGCTGAACTAAACAAAATTATATCTTTACAAAAACAAAATATTTAAATTTTATTATAGAAGAACTTGGATATGATGGGTGTTTATTTAATTTAAATTTGAATAAAACATTACCACCAGAGCCTATTGCTCCTCCTTTCGCAGCGATATATTGCTGATTGATTAGTTCAAAAATATTATTATCATATGCAATTACTGTCCATTGAAAACCTGTAGTCGGATTAGCCTTCAAGGTAATAGTAAAAGCTTCTTGTTTGCCACTAATTGTTAATGTATCTTTAGTGTTGCAACTCATCAATAAAAGACATGTCAGCATACTCAATAAAATAGTATTTATACGTCGGTGGAGCATAAACTTCTCCCTAATCTAGCGTTTTACGATACCTAAAAAAAGCAATAAAAATTACTACTATTGTAAAAACTCCTATTGGAAATAACTCATGATAAACATCTAAAAAACCATTTCCTTTTAATAAGATTCCTCGCACTATAACCAAAAAATGCGTAAGTGGTAAAATCTCACCTATATGTTGCGCCCAAAGTGGCATACCTCTAAATGGAAACATAAAACCAGACAATAATATAGATGGTAAAAAGAAAAACATTGCGCTTTGCATGGCTTGCAATTGATTGCCAGCGATGGTTGAAAAAGTTAAACCTACAGATAGATTTGCAATAATATAAGGAAAACACATAACAAATAATAATAGTAAACTACCTTGCATAGGTACCGCAAAAACAAATTTAGCCATAAATAAAATTAACGAAACTTGTATATAACCAACGATAATATAAGGAATTATTTTACCAAACATAACCTCTAATGGACGTAATGGTGTTGCCAGTAAATTTTCCATCGTACCAAATTCATATTCTTTAGTTATTACTAACGCTGTAATAACTACCAAAGTCATGGTCAAAACTACACCTAACAATCCTGGTACAATATTATAAGATGTAATTGCCAAAGGGTTATAAACAGAATGCACAATTGGTGTATATGGAAGTTGGCTTGGCTTAAGATAATCTAAAGTTCCAACCAAATCTTCACGGAAAACTGTATTAGCTAAATTTTCAAATACTGAAACTGCCCGACCTGTTGCTGCTGGATCTGTTGCATCAGCTTCTAAAAGTACAGGTGGGCTTTTACCGCGTACTACATCTTTAGCAAAATTTACCGGAAAATTTACAACAAATTGCACTTTACCAGTTTTTAGCAAATGCCTAGCTTCTTCTTCGGTAGACCTTGGCTCAATAAACTTAAAATAAGTGGAAGTTTGCATTGCTATTAATATTTTGCTCGCAAATACATTTTTTACATCTCCAACAATCGCCGTTGGTAAATTTGTAGGATTTAAATTAATTGCAAATCCAAACAAAATTAATTGAATTAATGGAATGCCAACCATCATCGCAACAGTCACTCTATCTCTGCGCATTTGGACAAACTCTTTTTGCACCATTGCCCAAATCCGAGAAATACTCTGACGAAACTCTTGTGCATTTAAAAAGCTCATTTCTGTTTATTCCCATCGTTTTTAGATTGTAGTTCTTCTGAAACCAAACTTATAAACGCATCTTCTAAGGTTGAGCTAATTAACTCAAATCGAATATTGTTTGTTGTATTTAATCTAACTAAACCTTCTCTTATCGCCTCTTTATCATAACCACAAGCATGAATTTCGCGACCAAATAAAGATGCCTGTTTAACTCCAGGTATCTTTTTGATATCTTGCAAAAGCTTAGTTGTAACATCTCCCGAAATATTCCATGTTATAATATTAGTTGCAGATATTACCTCATCTACAGTGCCTTCAATTAATAAATCACCGTAAGCTATATAAGCAAGTCGCGTGCACCTTTCTGCCTCATCCATATAATGAGTTGACATTAAAGTTGTTATACCTTGTTCACTCAAAGCATGAATTTTATCCCAGAAAATGCGCCTTGCTATCGGATCTATTCCTGCTGTTGGTTCATCTAATAACAATAAATCTGGTTTATGTAATAAACATGCAGCTAATGCCGTGCGTTGTTGCCAGCCTCCTGATAATCGGCCGGTTAATTGATTTTTAAACTGTAATAAATCATGTTCTTCCATTATTTGGCGAACTCTATTATTTATATTTTCTATTCCATATACTCTGGCAATAAATTTTAAATTTTGTTCAACAGATAAATCTTTATAAAAACTAAAATACTGGGTCATATAACCGACTGATTTTTTTATCTTATCTGTGTCTTTGAAAATATCATAACCAAGGCATGTTCCTGTGCCTGAATCAGCCGTTAGTAGACCACATATAATTCGAATTGTTGTAGTTTTCCCGCTACCATTAGGACCTAAAAATCCATAAACCTCACCTTTTTTTACACTTAAACTGACATTGTTTACTACGGGCTTGGAATTAAAAGATTTGCAAATATCAGATACATTTATCACTATATTATCATGCATGGTTGGCATCAATTCTAATAGTTACTGGAATACCTATACTAAGTTTCTCAACTATAGCAGGCTTAGCTTTAACCTTAAATACAATTTTATCCATGTTATCACGACTATATACTAAAGGAGGTACATATTCAGCTTCTGGGGAAATAAAGATGATTTTCGCAGACTTAAACTCACTCCCAGCAACATATGAGTATTCAACTTCATCACCAACGTGTAAATTTTTAGCTTCAATATAAGGGACAAAAAATTCTAAATAAACATTTTTAGGAAATAACAAAGCAACGACTGGTCTAGCTTTAGTAACAAACTCATCTTTAACAAAATATGTATCGAACACTACTCCCTTATCTGGAGAATATGATTTTTTAGAGCTCTCTACCCATGTCAAATTTTTAATTTTAATTTGTAATGATTTTATAGATGACATTTTTGCACTAATAACATCGGTTCGTGCACCTAACATAGAAAGCTCTAACTCTGATTCCAATTGCTTCTTTTTTTGCAATAACTCATTTAAATGCTCATGCGAGCCATCAAGAGAGTCTTTAGCTAATACTTTTTTGTTAAATAGAATTTGATTACGATTTTCACGTAATTGGGCTAGATTTATCTGCGCTTCAACTTGTTTTATTTTAGCTCTAATTATATTTAAAGATTGAATTCGTTTTGGTTTTTGCAGATCTTTTAGTTGTGCAACGCTTTGGTTTAATAGAGCTTTAGTCTCATTTAACACAAAACTTTGCGGTTTATCGTCTAACACAAACAAAAGGGTTCCCTTATCTACTTTATCCCCTTTTTCAACTAAAAGTTTTTTTAACTTTCCTTCAAATTGAGAAGAGATATAAGTATTAGTACCCGCAATATATCCTTGATATGTGTGTTTTTTATTATCACATGCTTGTAAGAATAAGATACTTATTAATATAAAAAAAGTAAATATCTTCATGGTTATCCAAAATTCCATTTAGTCATTTATAAATTATATTGAAAAATATAGATATATCTACCATTACGTAAAAAATAGCTGATAAAAAAAAAATTAAATTTAGTATACAGAATAATGATAGATAATTAAAAGATACACCTAGAACCACAACAAGAAGGCTGTTATAAATCAATATTCTAAATTGTGCTAAATGATAACTGGAAAACATTTAAGACAATTAAAGCATATTTGCAACCAACTTGTCTGGTACTGTGTGAACCACTATTACAGTACTTTAATAAATAAAGTACTTTCAGGGCAGAAAAATAAAACCCTGGCGATGACCTACTTTCACATGGGGAATCCCCACACTATCATCGGCGCGCATCTGTTTCACTTCTGAGTTCGGGATGGGATCAGGTGGTTCCAGACAGCTATATTCGCCAGGAAAACTCTTTATATAAAATTTGGGGAAAGTGTATCAAAATCTTTTGGTATTTGCAACCCTTCTAACCCTTCGAGACGCTGCTTTGCAGCGTCTCGAAGGGCTGTATTAAAATTCAAATCGATTCAGTTTATATGGTCAAGACAATCAGCCAATTAGTACTAGTTAGCTTCACGCATTACTGCGCTTCCACACCCAGCCTATCAACGTCGTAGTCTTCAACGGGCTTCATGGGAAAACTCATCTTGAGGGA
>CAZADN010000190.1:0-4131 GCA_964483895.1 uncultured Legionellaceae bacterium | reverse complement strand
GGATTATAAGACGCGGTGAATCCTTTGTTTTTTAACCTACCCACCAACATATCTGCATTATTTTTTTGAGTAAAAGTTGCAACCTGAATTGAGAAAACTGGCCCGCGAACATTACTCACGATTTTCGGTGCCTCAGCTGAAACTTTTTTCACTACGGGGCTTTTAATTAACAAAGGATTTTCTTGAGGGTTACTAGCAACTTTTATATAGCTTTTCGTTTTATTAAATTTGGTATCACTAATACTAGCAATTTCAGAGCTCGCTGAAGAGAAATTTTTAATTTCTAAGGGCTCGGCTTTCGCTATCAATGAATTTTGATTTATTTTAACAACTTTAATTTTTTTAGGCTTTTCAATATGCACAGAACCAAACAACTCTTTTTCACTAGGAGCATCTACCTTTGGCAAGTTAGGTTTGCTAGGTAATTTTAACGCCATTTTAATATTTTTTTCAAAATTATGATTGGATTTTTTTAATATTGCTGGTAAAAAAATAATCAATAAAGATGATATTACTAACGCCCCAACTACTCTATGTTTTACTCGTTCAGACATAACTAATCTCTCTTGTTAATTTATCCATAAACGCTCCTACTAATAAAAAGGAACCATAGATTATTACTAAATCGCCATCTACATATTTATTTGTAACTGCATCGTAAGCACTATCTATATTTTGATAAAGCCAAATACTATCCTTTGCTAGTGATTTCTTTAATACCTCTTCCAAAAGTTCATGACTCGCTGCCCTTCTGCTTTGCAAAACCACTGGATACCAATTATCGACCATATCTACAAAAGGCTCTATCATGCCTGATAAATCCTTATCAGCCAAGCCACTAAATATTGCGTGCACGCGACCGCTTGTAGACATATTTCCGATAAATTGGGACAGTGACCGCACCCCATGTGGGTTATGAGAAACATCCAAAACTATTTTTTGGTGCTTATGATATATAATCTGTTGTCGCCCAGAAATGATAATATTATGCATTCCTCTGTGTAAGGCATCATGTGACACAGGCAAAATATCCTGCAAAAGACAAGTTGCAACAACGGCAGAAGCCGCTGCTTTAGAATTTATATGCGGCTTAGGCAAATTAAACTCTACAAAATCTCGATGACTAACAATCAACCTATCATCAGAAACATTTATAGTATAATGTTCCCCAATACAAACCAAATCACAACCGATTTTCTTAGCTTGTTCATCAATACTTACAGGTCGCAAATCATCAGCAAATATACAACTCTTCCTGCTTCGCATTATTCCTGCTTTTTCACGACCAATAGCACATGTATCATTACCTAAATATTTTTGATGGTCTAAGGCTATTGAAGTAATAATAGTCAAATCAGCATCAATAATATTAGTCGCATCCAAACGCCCACCCATACCAACTTCTAAAACTATTAAATCAACTTGATTATTCTTATAATAAAGCAACGCACAAAGAAGAGCCGCTTCAAAATATGATACTTCTATCTCACCGCGCACATTATCAATTTCTAACATAATTTCAGCTGCGACTGCATCTTCTATCTGCTGATTATTAATACATATGCGTTCATTAAATTTTATCAAGTGTGGCGAAGTAAAATGCCCAACTTTATATCCTTCCGCAATATATAATGCTGTCAAAGCCGCAACCGTTGAACCTTTGCCATTAGTTCCGCCAACTGTAATTACAGGTATTTTAAGATCTAAAACATCTAATATTTTCGCGACCTCACGCACATTTTCTAAACGCAAATTATACTTAATAGGCTGAATACTTTCTAAATAATCCAGCCAATTATGTAAAGTCCAATTAGACCGTGCATTTTCAGTCATATCTAGGCCTACTGAATAACTTTATGTTTAAGCTTAGCAACCAGTTCTGCGACCGTATCACGCATTAAATGCCTATCAACAATCATATCAATATGCCCATGTTCAAGTAAAAACTCGCTACGTTGAAATCCTTCAGGCAATTTTTGGCGCACTGTTTGCTCAATAACTCGTGGCCCAGCAAAACCAATTAACGCATTAGGTTCGGCAATAATTATATCACCAAGACTTGCAAAGCTTGCTGATACGCCACCCATAGTCGGATCAGTTAAAACAACGATAAATGGCAGTCCATGCGCGCTCAACTTCGCCAAAGCTGCCGAAGTTTTTGCCATTTGCATCAGTGAAAACAAACCCTCTTGCATACGCGCCCCACCACTTGCTGTAAAACAAACATAACTACAATTATCAGCAATAGCCGCATCAACGCCTAATACAAATTTTTCACCGACGGTAGCTCCCATGGAACCGCCCATAAAATTAAACTCAAATGCACTTACTACCACAGGAATTTTACGTAAGTTGCCTTTCATAACAATCAAGGCTTCTTTTTCATTCGTTTGCTTTTGAGCTTGAGAAATTCGGTCTTTATATTTTTTAGAATCACGAAATTTGAGTCTATCAATCGGCTCTAAATTAGCTCCAATTTCCTCAATTTTATTATCATCATCCAAAAAATGTTGTAAACGATCGCGTGCCGCCATACGATGATGATGCTGGCATTTATTACAAACCAAGAGATTTTTTTCAAGTTCTAATCGATACAAAACCTCCGCACAACCTTTACATTTTATCCATAACCCTTCAGGAACTCCCTTTTTCTGAGCAACATCTGTTCGTACTTTAGAGGGCAATAATTTTTGTAACCAACTCATAAATAATCACTCACACTATTAACAATATGCTAAATATTATACCCTATTTTGCTATTAATCCGAAATCTTTTGATATAATTAGTTTAAATAGGTATGCTATATCTGTATTCTTACGCATGGAGCATAGAATGAGAGGTCGTCCAGCATATACCGAAAATGCTGAAGAAAAAGCCATACATTCTTACTATACCAAGATATTAAATTCAATGCCTTTTTTAATATATTGGGTAGATGAGTCTTGTAACTTACAAGGCTTTAATGCCAATTTTGGCAAGCTTTTAAATATTTTTTCTCCAGTTGAATGTAATCATAATCATTACGGCAAACTTGCTAAAGCCTTATGTTTAACAGCCCAAGATGCTGAAAATTTAAGAATTGATGACATGCACGTTATTTTCTCAGGAAAATCCAATCACGGTCAAATCATCCATCCATCACAAAAAAACCACACAAAACACTATAAATTTAACCGCGACCCGATAATAAGCGACCAAGGACAAGTGCTTGGTGCAGTAATAACTATTATGGAAAACGAGGAACCTAAACTTATTACCCCAAAAAACAAAAAAATTAATAACAAATCAATATCTACAAAAAAACCTAAAGTACTAATTGTTGAAGACAATGCAACTGCACAAAAAGTAGAATCCACCTTATTTATAAACCTTAACTGTGAGGTTGATGCGGTTGAATCTGGTGCCGAAGCTATGAAAATATTCAAGCCTGGGAAATATAATTTAGTAATTATGGATATTGGCCTTGAAGATAGCTCTGGGTATTTATTAAGTAGAAAATTTCGAGAAATGGAAGAAAACACTAAACATCACACTGCAATAGTCGCAATCACCTCATACAAACCAGAAAATGTAATAAACGACTGCAAATTCTACAAAATGGAAGGGGTTGTCGGCAAACCTCTTACTGAAATCCAAGCGAGCCAAATCATAGAGCATTTTATTTACAATAAAGAAAACAACATTGACGGGTTTAGCTAAATTTAACCGCAAAAAACAACCCCATTTCATATAAAATTACCATAGGCAAAGCTAACATTACCTGCGAAAAAACGTCAGGAGGCGTAAAAATCATACCTAATATAAATGCAATAACTATAAAGTGAGAACGATAATATTTCATTGTAGATACAGTTAATACCTTAGTTTTAACCAACACCACCATAATTAAAGGTAATTGAAAACATAATCCAAAAACTAACATCATCCTAAAAATAAAATCAATAGTATAATTAATATCTGGCATCAACATTACATTCTGAGGAATACTACCAATAAGAAATTTAAATATCATTGGTAACACCAAAAAATAACAAGATGATATGCCAGCGATAAACAATAAACTGCTTATAATAACGGTTACACCTATATTATAAGTTTCATTTCGATATAAAGCCGGATAAATAAAACGC
>CAZADN010000189.1:0-4138 GCA_964483895.1 uncultured Legionellaceae bacterium | reverse complement strand
AACTATAACAGGTGAAATAACTATTAACCCTTTTTATTCCATTTCAACAGCTTTTGGAAAATTCATTGAAGGTAGAGGTGAAAGCGAAAGACTTGTGTATTTATGGGTGAAAGTAGGCAATACTAATACTTTATTATTTAGTGGTCAAATGACTTTTGAAATGCCAGTTGGCATTGAAATAACTCCAGAATTATCCGTAATTGTAAACCACGACCAAAACATTGATTTTTCTGATTTATCCACTCCGAGTGCGAATAGTGATTTTAACATTGAAGATGATTTGGGATATATTGCAGATATTGTAATATTTGAATCAGATGATAATCAAAGTATAGTTTGTAAAGTGGTAGCAACCGATGGCACAAATGAGTTTGATTTAGAAATAATCACTTTTGATTTGTCAAACCAAGATTTGAATAATTTTATTGATACTTCATTAAGTGTTTCTAACAACCTATCTACTTCAAGCAAGAAAAAGAATGCTTATTTAATGGAGCGTAGTGGACTTTCTTTAGGTGAAATGGAAGTAAGATTATACTATCCATTTATTATACGTTGGGAAGATTGGATTACTCAATTAAATGCTAATACATACTTTGTAAAAAACAATAAAAACACAAAGAATTGGTATAATTATCAAGATACACCTTGGGAAGTAAAATTAAAAGTTGAAGTGAATCGTAATGGTGTAGCCGATTATTTTTATCAAGATTTCACATTTAAAACGTATGATGATAGTACAATTACAAGTACTATTAATCTTTACGATTATGAAACAATGAGTTTAGTTTCTTCTTTGAAAAAAGATAAAATGATGCTTATTGAGGTTGTGCATGATTTCGGGGTGAATTATAGTGGTTTTCCTTATGCTCAAATAACTATCGAACTATCAGAAAGTTCACCAAGATACGTTTTATCTACCGAAATGGATAGCGACAAAACAAATCCATTAAAAGGTCTTTCTTATGCGCCAAGGTTAGATATGACTTTAACATCTTCATCAGTAATAACATTGAGTTGCTTACTCGATATGAGTAAAATGCAAGGTACAAACTATTGTATTTCATCTAAGATAAGTGAAGAAGGTACAAACAATAACTTTATCGAATATGATAAATTAATGGAAGATGGAACAACAAAACTAACAGAAGATTTATTAACCAAAATAACAGAATAAAATGGGTAAAAAGATAACTCAATACACAGCAGTAACAAGTACAAATCCAGATACTGGAAGTTTAATTGATATTTCAGAAAAAAGTGGTTCAACTTATGTAACTAAGAAATGGACTTTGTTGCAAATGGTTACATGGTTAAAGACTTTGTTTACAACAGCAGATGTTCCAGATAGCACTAATAAAAGGTACGTTACAGATGCGCAATTAGTTGTCATAGGTAATACTTCAAATACAAATACTGGAGATGAAACTAATGCGACAATAAAAACAAAATTAGGTATTGCAAGTGCAATAAACGCAGGATATATGACTGCTCAAAACTTTGGTTTACATGAGCAAGTAACAACGCAATTAAGTTTATCTTCATTAGATACAGCAATTACATCAGGTACAAATAAGGGGTATTGGGTTGCGCCTTATGATGGGGAATTTAAAACTTCGAATGGACTTGTTGCAAATCTTTTAACAGCACAATCAAGTGGGGGTGTTTTTACAATTGATGTAAATAAAAATGGAAGCACAATACTTTCAACAAAGTTAACGATTGACAATTCAGAAACAACATCTGGAACAGCTACAACACCTTACGTAATTACAGATACTACCTTCAATGAAGGAGATATTTTCACTTTTGATATAGACCAAGTTGGGGATTCTGTTTGTAGAGGTGCATTATTAACACTTAGATATATATATACTGCATAATGATAATTAATCCTTATATATTTGGAAGAAGTACATTATATGATAATTTACTTGCGTATTATAAAGCTGAAAGTAACGCTAATGATAGTTTAGGTTTAAATAATGGTACTGCTCAAGGTGGTTTAACATACACAAGTGGTAAGAGTGGTAATGCATTTAACGGCAACGGAACAAATGCTTATGTGTCATTACCTGATAATTTATTTAAAATAACAACTGATTTAAGTGTTTCTTTTTGGGATAATCCTACTGCATTATCAACAGATATTATTTTTGGTTGTTATAATTCAGCAGGTACAAGAGGTTGGTCTATATATCATGGAGGTAGTGGTAGATTAAGATTTTACCAATTAAACGCAACTGGACTTCAATGGGTAGAATTTAATACAAGTATCAATAGTGGAACTTTTAAGAATTTTGTTTTTATAAAATCATTAAATAGCGCGCCAAGATGTTTTCAAGATGGGGTTGAAATGACAATAAACTCATCAAGTGGAACATTAACATTGAATGTAGGTTATGACACAACTCAATCAAGCACTATCTTGTGCGCAAAGTTAGGAGCAACTACAAGTAACTTTAGCAATCATAAAGTTGATGAAGTAGGTGTTTGGACTAAAGCATTAACAACTACTGAAATAACAGATTTACAAACTAAATTTTATCCTTTTTAAGATGAATGTATATAAATTAACAACAGAACAGAAAGACCTTTTAGTAGGTCAAATATGGTGCTATGATGGAGATGGAAATCCAATGTATTTTAATCCACTACCAGATGCAGATGGAGAGTTTTATATATCAGTAGAGGAAGTTCAAGGGTGTACATTATTACAAGCACAATCAATCGGTTGTGATACTTGGTTATTATCTTTACCTACAAAAGCATACAATCCAATAATATCTGAAATACCACAATAGATGATTAACATATTCGTAAAAGGTAATTTTCTTGTTTTAATCGATGCTGAAAACAAATTTTTCATTGACAACTTAGAAAATTGCTTGTTATCTAAAGAAAACGATACAGCGACAAGTTATAATCTTGTTATGCGTGGTGTAAACCGACCATTTGTAGGTATTGCATTTGCTGATATTGTAGATGAAAATGATGATGCGTATGCTTCTCAAAGCGTATTTGAGGAATATATATACCAAAATACTGGTGTTCGATTTGTACAACCTTTAATTACGCTTGATGATTTAAATGATGTTGTAATTTCAGCACCTTCTAATGGTCAAATAATAGAGTATAATTCAACTACCAATAAATGGGAGAATGTATCTCCAAGTGGTTTAGGTGGGGATATGTTGCAATCTGTTTATGATACCGATGGAGATGGTGTTGTTGATAGTTCTGAAAAACTTGAATTTATTGGTAAAAACTCTACTGATGTAACAATTGCAAAAACTAAAGTAGTTTACATAAGTGGCGCAACTGGTCAAAAACCTAACATCACACTCGCAGATGCAAGTTTAGAAATGACTTCGAGCAAAACAATAGGTATTACAAGAACATCTATTGCAAACAATGCAGATGGATATGTAATTACTCACGGAACAATACACGATATAGATACTTCTGCATTTGCTGATGGAGATGCTTTATATTTATCCGAAACAGCAGGGGAATTTACTAATACTATTCCTGCCGAACCTGCTCACGCTGTATTTATTGGTTACGTTGCTTATGCTCACGCTACAAATGGTAAAATAATACTTCATATTCAAAATGGTTATGAACTTGATGAATTGCATGGAGTAAAAATAACAAGCGCAACAAACAAAGATTTATTATCTTATAATAGTGCTACTGGACTTTGGGAAGATACTTCTATTGATAATACATATATTTCAGATTTTGAAACAGCAGTAAACGCATTAATTACTACTTCTGCAATACCAGATTTAAAAGGAATTGAAGTATTTAGAGGTGCAACATATAGAAATAACTCAACAACGGAAGATACTTATGGAGGTATCACTATTGCAACAACTGGAAGTACATCAGCGCAAGCAGTAGCAACAACTTCATTCGCTACAAAACAAATAAGAAAGCGTTTTTATGGTTCGGTAGTTTCATCTGGTAGATATACAGGAACACGTGGAAGTGCTTTATTATGGTATGTTGGAGGTGGATTTTTATACGCTTGTGAAGTGTTTATTTCAGACCAAGCATATGCAAGTGGTTGCCGACAATTTTATGGAATGTATGGAGCAACAACAGACTTAACATATTCAGACGTAACAACAGT
>CAZADN010000188.1:0-4143 GCA_964483895.1 uncultured Legionellaceae bacterium | reverse complement strand
CATTGAACTTACTAAAAATGGTTTATTAGCTTTTTTGCCAAATCTCGTAGAAGTGATATCTATCTCTGAGAAGTTTAAGTCAGGTAGCGCTTCATGTTGTAATTGGAGACTATCAAGTTTATTCAAATGTGTAGTTTGATTATTTTGCATCAGAGCTAATGCTATATGATCGCGCTTTCTTTGCTCAAATTCAGTATATTCATTTGCCATATGCAATTAATCCAAACTATCTATAATAAAAATCAGTATTTTAACACAAATAATAATTAATGATAATGACCGAGCCGCTTTCTAAAGGTCGCAGCTCGGTGAGGGGGGAGTAATGAATTACTTTATTAGTGCATAGCTCCTCTAAATCTTAAATTATTACACAAGTATTTTTTTAGTTCGTATAGAGACATATGTATTAGATTTTTTTGAATTTTTTTTCTAACCATGCATAATATATTTTTATTTAAATGTTTTAGTAACTTGCCCTCCATGGTTGGTGGCATTAATAGTACTATATCGTCATATAAATGCTTAATTCTGCCACGATTTAATTTTCCAGCCATTTCTCGCGCAAATTTATCCATGGCTAATTCAGTATGTGAAGTTTCTGGCTCATAAGAGCTGCGATGCATACCAGGTTTTTTACAAAATCCATAACTATCGGTGATTAGATCATGTTCTCGTAAGCGGTTTTCAGGGTGCTTTATTTCTTCCAGAAGGGAAAGATTATGAATATTTCGATCGCATTTGAATATTTTACAATCACTAGAGTTTGCAACTATAATCCATTTCATAACATAATACTCCTTAAACAATAGGACTTACTAATCTCTATTTTAAGTTTAGACTTAAAATTATACATGAGCAAATATTCGAATAATAATTATAGAATTATCTTATATATGTTTAAGTATGCCAGTTATGGCTAACTCACAGTCAGATTGTGTTTGTATAAAAAGTTGGCAGCCAGTGTGTGGTAATGATGGTAAAACTTATGGTAATGCTTGTGAGGCTAATTGCGCTGGGGTAACTAAAATTAGAAATGGTAAATGTTAAGAGGTTAAGTTCTTGTATAATTATGTTCGGTGTAAGCATTTTGAATATCAGGGTATTTGCTAAATAAGTAACTAATAGACTCTTCAAGCTGTTCTTGGTAGTGAGCTAAGGCAAATTCTATCATTAAAAATAAATTATTATGATCAAAGTTATTTGTTAGTACCAAATTTAGGTGCTTTAATAAGTTTTTTTTGACTTCCTCCAATGATATAAATATTTTCATCTTTGGTGATGTTTGTGGTTCTTGAATTGTTGCTAATTGACGTTCGAACTTATTAAAAAATCTCTGATGTGCTCCTTGATATTTTAGATAGTCGCTAGTTTGTAATTTTAATGCATACTCAGTAACAGATTTGGTAAAATTATTGTTTGGTTTAATTTTAATTGTAGTAAGTCTGTAAGACACTGAAGAAACTGTATTTTCTATGCCTTTAAGCACACTTTCCTGATCATCGATAACAATTATACGTCGATATTTAGGATGGTGTTGAGTGAATTGATGGAATAAAAAAGTCTTAACATGTAAGAAATTTTCATTGTAATCGAAGAATTTATAAGCAAATTCTCGAATTACTTTAATGTATCTAATAGCATTGTCATCTAGGATTTTAAGTTCATTTTCAACAGTATCCGGATTGTTTTGTGCGGATACTGCTTGAAACTCAGCGCGCATTAAGTCGTAAAATTGACCGGTAGTAGGAGGAAAACGATTTATACTTAAACGGTTAAATAAAGAGAGAGCCTCGCTTCGAATCAATTCAATAAGTTCAACCTGTTCACTGCCGGTATCTAGATCTTTAATTTTTTCTGGAGAATAGTCATAAAATAAATCAGCAGGAGTTAGGACGCCTAATACTGTAATTCTATGTTCTTCTAAAACTCGAATTAATGTTTCTCTTTCATCAATTGCGTCTTTTGTGCAAACCATATCACTAAACAGATATATGTGATTTATATTACAAGAGATTAACGCCCTGATTAAATTTAAATTATAAATAGATTTATTTTTTGTTGAGAGTAGGGTGCCATCGACATCCACTAATGCGATTACATCGGTTGTAATCGCTTGGTCAATTAAATTTTCCGTGGTAGGGAAATAATTTTCAGGACAGTGAGTTGCGGCGCAATATTGAATGAGTTCCAATTCATGTGCAGCAATAACAGTAAGATACGTATACATTACGCTGACTCTACAAGCTTTTTTTGCATAGAGGGTTAAAATATGACTTTTTAATTGTTGTGTGGTGCTTGCTTGTGTCGAGGGTAAATGATTTATGGTTAAAAAATCACTGATTTTTTGAAATAATATAGGAAATTCATGTCCGCGATTATTTTTTAGCCAAATCTGAGCTTGACTCTGTGCAATTGGAGGTAGTATCTCGAGATTTGAGTCCATATTTGTCCATGGAAACCAGATGTTATCTATTTGATCTTTAGTTAGGTTCATTAAAATATCTTGGATATCTTCAGGAGGACAAAGGTATCTGCCGATATCAATCATTAAATGGAGATTGTGATTATCTAAATCGATATAGTCTAATCGTTTCATTACTATAATATTAAAAAAACAGATTTTATTATTTACGCTTAAATTTCTTACTGTTGACGTTTTGGAAAAAGCATCTATTGCGATTAATGTCCCCCACGTTCTATTTGCAATATCTGTATTGGCAAGAGCATAAAAGACTATCTCAAGTGTTTCTCCATTTTCGTCTAATTCATTAAGATCTAAGATGAATTTTAGTAGTGTGCTGTCATTGAAGGCTGAGTTGGAACTAGAATAGTCTTCTATAAATTTAATGATATTCTCGGGGAATTCAGGTTGGATTTTCATATATGTTAAAGTCTTATCCAAAACCTGCAATGTTTCTTCCGCTGATATCATGACAATATTAAATTCAAAAAGTTTTTTTTTGTAAGCTAGCACTTTATATTTATAATGTCTACTGATTAAATCTAAATTTAAGTTGGAAAATTTGATAAAAGAGGGGTAAATCTGTTAAAATTACCATCTTTTCATGAATAGCTAAAAATTATGTCTTTTATAAAATCGTCTGATGAAATTGCAAAAATGCGTATTGCTGGGCAACTTACCGCTAAAGTTTTAGCAGCAGCAAGTGAATTTATACGGCCTGGATTAACCACATTAGAGCTTGATGAATTTTGTGAAGATTATATTCGTAATACTTTAAAAGCTATTCCTGGGAGTAAAGGGCAATATGGATATCCGTATTCAATTAATACTTCTTTAAATCATGTTATTTGTCACGGTATGCCTTCTGCCAAGCAAATTTTAAAAAGTGGGGATATTGTTAACGTTGATATAACTGTTATTTATGAAGGATATTACGGGGATAGTAGCAAAATGTTTTGTATTGGTGATGTGCCAATGCATGCTAAACGTTTGGTTGATGTAACTCAGGAATGTTTGTACAAAGGTATAGAAGTAGTTAAGCCAAAAGTTACTTTAGGTGATATTGGGCATGCGATCCAAACTCATGCAGTTAAAAACAATTATTCCGTTGTGCGTGAATATTGCGGGCATGGTATTGGTATGAAAATGCATGAAGATCCGCAAGTTATGCATTATGGTCGACCTGGTGAAGGTATGACTTTAGAAGAAGGCATGACTTTTACAATTGAGCCTATGATTAACCAAGGTAAAGCTGATGTTAAGCATTTATCTAAAGATGGTTGGAGTATTGCCGTTACTAAAGATAGAAAACTATCTGCGCAGTGGGAACACACTATTTTGGTTACGAAAAATGGGTTTGAAATTTTAACATTACGCCCTGAAGAGGAAGGCCTGGCCCCTACATGTTAAATGTAGTTTTATTTCAACCAGAGATACCTCCTAATACTGGAAATATTATTCGTTTGTGTGCAAATAGTGGCGCCGCTTTGCATCTAGTGCATCCGCTAGGATTTGAATTAACCGATAAACATATGCGTCGTGCAGGACTTGATTATCATGAGTGGGCGAGGATTACGCATTATAAAGATGATGCTGAGTTTTTTACGCTAAATCATGCGAAAAGAATGTTTGCTTGTACAACAAAATCCGAACAAATTTATACCGATATTGAGTACAAAGAT
>CAZADN010000187.1:0-4151 GCA_964483895.1 uncultured Legionellaceae bacterium | reverse complement strand
AGTGGTTGGTGATTCGAGTTTGATGAGATCTGTAATACATTGATACAAATCAAACTTTTCCTCTTTAATATCGGTATCGCTGAGGTTATCTGCCCGTACATCATCTAAAATTTCATTAAGCATTATCAATAACTGCTGCCCACTTTCAGCCAATATGGCCGCATCATGCTTATGTTCAAGATTTTCCACTTTATCACGTAATATTTCGGACATACCAATTACACCAGTGAGAGGTGTGCGTATATCATGACTCATGTTGGCAATGAATTCGGTTTTTGCATGAGCCGCTGCTTCAGCGGCTTCTTTGGCTGTACGTAAGTCTTCTAGAAGTTTTTTTTGCTCTGTAATGTCAGTTGAAATACCAAGTATACCATTAATTTCTCCGGCTGCTGTACGTAAAGCAGTTTTGCTGGTTAACATGGTTCTAATAGACCCATCATGCGGGATCTGATCTTCGACGGTCTGGCTAGCTCCTTGTTTAAGAATCTCTAGATCTAAATTTAGTAAAAACTGTACTCTATCTTCTGACCAACCAAAATCACGGTCAGTTTTCCCAATAATTTCATTGGTGGATGTTAAATTTAAATATGATGCAACTAAACTATTACAACCTCTATATATTAAATTTTTATCTTTCCAATAAACATACTGAGGAAGATTTTCGATAATATTCTGTAGGTACATTTTTTGGGTAAAAATGGATGTTTTATATTTAATAATTTCGGTTAAATTATTTCCTACAACCAAATAATTGAGTTGCTTTTTTTGATTCAAAAATTCAATGGATTTTGCATCAAAAGTAAACTTATGTTTTTTAGTGCAAGTGATATGCATTTCAAATCTTGTTTTTTGTTGCGCATTTTTCTTCAGCGCGCTTAAATCAAAAGAAAGATTAACTCCAATTTGTTTGCATGTCTCAAAAAAATTCAATTCAGTTAATTGCGACACAGATATTCCACACACAGACTCGGCAACAGGATTCATTTCAAGCATAAGCCCAGAATGGTCAAGTACAAGAATAAACTCATCACAGTTCTGTAATAGTATGTCAGTAATTGTCATGTTTAACTCAAATAAAGCTTCAAAAAATTATTTTCTTGATTAAGTATAGTATATGTTTGCTATTTTCTTCATTTAAAATGGAGTTATGATTGCCATTAATATGGTGACAAATGATATTACCTTTATTGTAATCTGACCATCCATTAGTTGTATTATCTATGCTTTTATAATCATCAAGTAATTTTGAGGCCTTAAATAGTATCATGTCTTGTTTAGTTAAAGTTAGCTTGTGTTTAAGCAAAAGATTTTCTCTTTGCCAAGCCAATTCAACCATTGATGGAGATAAAACTTTATCTAAATTAATAAACTGTTGTTTAAAATGTTTTTCAGATGAATGTTGTATGGGAATTGCCCAGCTGTCAATCATAGCTAACATGCTAATATTATGACCTTGTTGACTAAGAATATTGGCTACTTCATACATGACGTTCCCACCAAATGAATAACCCATTAAAAAATAAGGTCCTGTTGGTTGAATGGTCTGAATTGCCGATAAATATTGTAAAGTCATTTCTGAGAGACTGTTGAACATCATTTTATTCATTTCAATGCTTGGGTCTTGTAAGCCATAGATAGATAGCGGTAACTCACTATGCAAAACAAGCGTATTAAAACAATATATCAATCCACTAATAGGATGACAAAGGAATAGATATGGTGGGTTATTGTTAATTTTCTTTAGTTGTACAAGGATATCAGCCTCTTTTATTTCAGCATTATTGGTGATGGTTGTACTTAATGCTTTGATTGTCGGTGTTTTATATAGGTGAGTTACTGAAAGTTTACACTGCAATGTTTCGTTTATCTTTTCAATTAAGCTTAGAGCTTTTAGAGAGTGGCCACCTAAGGCAAAAAAATCATCATGAACACCTATCTGGTCAATGCCTAGATTATCTTGCCATAATTGTGCAAGTTTAGATTCAGTAGTTGTCATGGGTTTTTCGTAGATGGTTGTTACATTAATTTGTTCTCGAGAAGTTTTAATGGTTGGTGCGGATGGTGTTTTTAATGACTCTTGATTTTGAAGATTACGTTTTGAAATCGCTATATGGGGCTCATTACTTTGCATGACTTTAAGAAACAAGTCTTGTCCTTCTTTTGGAGAAATGTCATTGCCTTGCCCTAAAAAATGGGCCTCACCTTTCTTTTCCGCCGTAGCTGCGATGCCAACATCGCGCCAAGTATTCCAATTTATACTAATTGTTCTGTCTGTAGAGCTAAATAGTTCGCCATCTGCAAAGGCATCTAAACACGCATTAGCAGCACAGTAATCAATCTGACGCAATCCGCCAAGTAAGACTGCTAATGAAGAAGTTAATATAACAAAATCCAGTGGTAATTGATTGAATGCCTTGGCTAGATTATAAGTTCCATGAACCTTCGGTTCTAATGTAAGATGTGCTTGCTCTTTAGATTTAAATTGCACTAGTTCTGGTTGTGATATACCTGCGGTATGAATTAATCCATTAATTGTACCGAAGCGAGTAATGCATTCTTTAACTATCTGTTCTAGAGCGGTATATTTTGTAATATCAACCTGGGAAAATTCACATTTTGCTCCAAGTGATTGTAATAGTTGTATTCTTGTTAGTGTGTCATAGAGTTGGTGAGTTTGGTCTTGCAAAATATGTTCCCATTCAGATTTGGTAGGAATTTGTTTACGTGACAATAAAATGAATGTTGGTTTTGAAATTGTGCGTGCAATTGCTTCAGCGCAAGTTAGTGCGATTCCACCGAGACCTCCTGTTAACATGTATATTCCATTATTTTTAAGAAGTTTTTTTTCGTTATGTTCAGTGTGGTGATTGGTATAAGTTAATAGCCATTGATATCCATGTCTATAAGAAATATGATAATTTTTTTCCTGCCATGGCTGAGTTACACAATTATGTAATATCTGTTGTAATAGATTTTTATTAGCTTGCGGATTTTCGGCGCAATTTAGGTCAATCAAACGGAATTTAATAGTCTTGTGCTCTTGCATGGTGATAAGACAAGGTCCAATTAATGTAGCATTTAAAGGATTTATTGTTTCTAATCCCAATGGAGCTTGTGTCCCATTGGTTATGACGGCAACTTGTAATGGGTTTGTGTCACCTATTATGTTTATATAAGATTGAGATAAGTATAGGAGGCTATAAAATCCTTTATCTAATTGCATATCTATTTCATAATCAGATGGTAATGCTTCTTGTGATGGTTGGTTATAAGATGCTAAGTGAATCACAATTGGACTTTTTATTTGGTTTTGTATTGATTTCATTAATAAGCAATAATGCTCTTTTTCAGCAGGGTTTATTGTAAAATAATTGTTTTTTTCTTGCGTATATTGCACATCAAATTTCACAACTATTGGTGAAATTTGATGTTTTTTCAGTAAATTAATTATTTCGTTATTTAGCTTATATTCATCTTCAAAGATTATCCAAGTATGTTTATTTAACAAGTTTTCGGGAAGAGAAACTGGTTTTAAATAGGCCTTTTGGCGTGACCAAACAGGTTTATATAATTTAGTCGTATTATCTTGAACAGACTCAACATCAGTCTCCAACCAATAACGTTGTCGCTGAAATGGGTAAGTAGGTAATGGAATATGTTGTCTTGGTTGTTGAGCACGCAGAGGTTCAAAGTTAACTGGTATGCCATGGGTCCATAGTTCACCAAAAGATGTTAATAATTGAGATAAGTCGGAAGTGGCTTGATGATGATTTGGTAAAGTATGTGTAACTCGCACTTCTTTATTACTAGTTGCTTTTACAAAGCTACTTAAACTTTGTCCTGGACCTATTTCTATGAAAAATGGATGTTTATCATTTAATAAACACTCAACTCCCTCACTAAATCGCACGGTATTGCGTAAATGTTTATACCAATATTCTGGGGACATAGCATCAGTTTCTGATAACCAGCTACCGGTTACATTGGAAATTATTGGGATGTTTGGAGGGGATAATTTGATATTCGTAAAGATTGTTTTAAAAGGGGCTTCGAGTGGTTCCATTAAGTGGCTGTGAAAAGCATGATTTACTTTGAGGGTTTGAAAGGGTTGGTTATTGTCTTTTAGGTATTTGGCTAACTGTGCAACTTTT
>CAZADN010000186.1:0-4157 GCA_964483895.1 uncultured Legionellaceae bacterium | reverse complement strand
AAAATACATATGCAAATAAGGAATTAGAATGCCAAAACACGATCGCATAAATTTACTAAATAAATTTCAAAAAATGGTAAAAGATAAGACCCCAATTATCGGCGGCGGTGCCGGTACTGGTCTTTCAGCAAAATGTGAAGAAAACGGAAATATAGATTTAATAATTATCTATAACTCTGGTAGATACAGAATGGCAGGCAGAGGTTCTTTAGCAGGTCTTATGGCTTATGGTAATGCTAATGAAATTGTTGTTGAAATGGCTAAAGAAGTGCTACCTGTTGTAAAACATACGCCAGTTTTAGCAGGTGTAAATGGCACAGATCCATTTTGTATTTTTGACACGTTTTTAGATAATCTTGCAACTCTTGGTTTTGCTGGTGTACAAAACTTTCCATCTGTTGGTCTAATTGACGGCGTATTTCGTGCAAATCTTGAAGAAACAGGCATGGGTTATCAATTAGAAGTAGATATGATTAACCTTGCACATCAAAAAAATCTTCTTACCGCTCCCTATGTATTTGACGAATCACAAGCAATAGCGATGACTAAAGCAGGAGCAGATATTATAGTAATTCATATGGGATTAACTACTGGTGGTGCCATTGGCGCTAATACAGCTCTTAATTTAGATGAGTGTGCAACAAGAATAAATAGTATAGCGCATGCTGCATTACAAGTGCGTGATAATATCATAATCCTTTGCCATGGAGGCCCTATTGCAGAACCGCAAGATGTTGAATATATACTTAGTAAATGCAACAATTGTCATGGATTTTTCGGGGCAAGTTCTATGGAAAGGCTACCGACCGAAATAGCAATAAAATCCCAAACAGAAGCGTTTAAAAAATTAAGGAGCATTTAATGAGCACAGTATTTATTTCTGAAATAATTAAAGCACCAATCGAGCAAATTTGGTCATTTGTCCGTGACTTTAATAGCTTAGATAAGTTTCATCCGGCAATAAAATTAAGTAAAATTGAACAAGGAAATCCAAAAGAAATTGGATGCATTAGACATTTAACTTTAGAATCTGGCTTTGTTCGTGAGGAGTTATTGTTACTAGATGATGAAAACTTCACATTAAACTACTCTATTATCGAAAACACATTAGGTCTAAAAAATTACATAGCAAGTATGAAATTAAGAAAAGGCTCCTATGATAATGAAACTATCTGTGAATGGTCGGCTAATTTTGATGTTGAAGCAGGTATTAATAAAGACGAAATGATAAATATAGTCGGCAACCATGTCTTTAAAACTGGATATAAAGCGTTAGCAGACAAATTACTAGAGTCATCTAGGTTACCTTGTTGTTAATTGAGATTTAAAATCTCCGCTTCCTTACGGTCGCGGCTCGGTTTTTTATCTTAATTCGAAACAATCCGAGCCGCGACCGTAAGGAAGCGGAGCCATGATCCTATACATAAACTAATAAACAGTTTAAAACCACCAATTAATCTGCTAAACTTTAGTACATTTTAATTCCTGAGCCATCATGAGTAATAATTTAAATCAATCTGAACTTGGTAAAAAAAGCGAATATACTTCTCAATATAATCCAAATTTGTTATTTGCAATTCCCAGAAAAGATAAACGCCAAGAGATAGGTATAGATAATAATTTACCTTTTACCGGCATGGATATCTGGAATCATTTTGAAGTATCATGGCTAAATTTAAAAGGTAAACCTCAAGTTGCTATTGCTGAAATAACCATACCCTGCAACTCACCAAATATTATCGAATCCAAATCAATGAAACTTTATTTTAATTCATTTAATAATACTAAAATCAAAGACACAAATGAACTTATTCATTTAATTCAAGAAGATCTTAGCAATAAAACTCAAAGCCCAACAACCGTTAAAATTTTTAATCTGAACACTCTTCAAGATAATAGTATGCAAGGCTTTTGTTTAGATAATTTAGATATAGAGTGCTCAATTTATACTATTCATAAGGAATATTTAACTGTACATAACAATAAGATAATCAATGAAACTCTACATTCCCACCTTTTGAAGGCAAATTGTCTTGTAACTAAGCAACCAGACTGGGGTAGTATTCAAATAGCTTATCAAGGACCTCAAATAAATCATGATGGTTTACTGAAATACATAATATCTTATCGTAATCATAATGAATTTCATGAACAGTGTATTGAGCGTATTTTTTTCGATATTTTACAAATATGTAAACCAACTACACTTAGTATTTATGGGCGCTTTACTAGACGTGGCGGCTTAGATATTAACGTCTTTCGTAGCACAGAAAATTCACAAACTATAGAAAATAAGAAAACAATTAGGCAATAATCAATGAAGATACTTGTAATAAAGCTATTTTTTTGATATAAATTGCCTCCTAATAAATTATATATTACAAAAGAATTTAAGTTATTCAGTTTGGAGCCAAACCATGTCAAAAATATGCCAAGTTACTGGCAAAAGACCCACAACCGGTAACAATGTGTCACACGCCAACAATAAAACTAAAAGAAGATTTCTACCTAACATTCAAAGACATAAGTATTGGGTCGAGAAAGAAAACCGCTTTGTAACACTACGTTTAAGCACAAAAGGTATGAAAATCATCGATAAATTAGGTATTGATGCTGTATTAAAAAAATTACGCGCTTTAGGCGAAAAAATTTAATTTTGGAGAACTATCTTGGCTGCTGTTACCGTAAAAGTAAAAATGGAATCCTCTGCTGGGACTGGATACTATAAAACTACAACTAAAAATCCCCGCAATCATCCTGAAAAGATGGAATTAATGATGTACGATCCTGTGATTCGTAAACACGTTATATTCAAAGAGAAAAAAGTAAAATAAGTTATTAAATTGTATGTTGGGTTATATCCTAACATACAATGCAAATCACACTAAAATAAGCTTGGCCAGACATTATAATTAAGGTAGTATATAATTATATATAGCAGACAAGATAATTTTTAAGCGTAGTATGAAGCAACTATTTAATAATCTGTCTTTGCATACGGACTTATATACTAAACAAATTGCCTGATAAACCTTAAATTACACTGCTGTATGTATTTAGTATTTATTAATTTAGGAGGCATGATGAAAATTATTTTCACCGGTCATGGAATTGATGTTACCCCTGCGCTACAACAGTTTACTACCGAAAAGTTTAACAAATTAGAAAAACACTTCAATCGAATCACATCTATTAACGTCACATTTCACATGGAAAAACACACACAAATTGTTGAAGCAAGTATTATTGTGAATAAAAATGAGTTACATGCACGCGCGGAATCTGATATAATGTATGCTGCGGTGGACTTATTAGTAGATAAATTAAATAAACAACTGATAAAATACAAAGAGAAACACCAAGATCACCGCGAGTAAACAGTTTAACCTTAGAGTCTATTCAAAGGTTTTTAACTAAAATTAACCTTGAATTAGACTTCTTTCGAAACTCGCTGATGAGCGCAAAATGCAAGGAGACTCGGAGAGCAGAACCGCAGTGTACACGTCGGTACATGAGGATTCGAGCACCGAATCGACGCAACAATTTGCCTATGCAGTGGAGTTTCGAAAGAAGTCTATTGACTCCAGGGCTTGATTTTTCTGTAACAGTTGGCGGGTGATATGAAATTTATAGATCTTCTTAGCACTAAAAGTGTAATTGTTGATTCTACATCTAAAAGCAAGTCGGCAGTACTATTAAAATTAAGTAAATTGATGAATAGTTGCTATCCTGAACTTGATCCACAAAAATTATTTGACGCATATTGGGAACGTGAAAATTTAGGCAGCACAGCTATAGGCCACGGCATTATGATTCCTCATATTTGCTTGCCAACTATCAATAAAACTTATGCGTGCTTTATAAAGCTCCAAAATCCGATAGATTTTCATGCTGAGGATAAACAACCAATTGACTTAATATTTGGTTTAGCCTCTGCAACTAACTCAGCAGATCAACACCTACAAGTATTATCAAAAATAGTAACAGAGTTCGCCAATCCAGCTTTTGTTAATGAGTGCCGAAATGCAAATGACACAAAAGAATTATATTCTATTTTAACAAACGAAACGATTGCATTAATATGATAAATACCAAAATAACAATTATTAATAAACTTGGATTACACGCAAGAGCATCAGCAAAGTTTGTCTCAACAG
>CAZADN010000185.1:0-4162 GCA_964483895.1 uncultured Legionellaceae bacterium | reverse complement strand
TCACTATCGCATTGATATTTATATCTTTGCCATCGCGTTTAATCGCAATTTTTGCCTCGCTTCCAACTCGTAATAAACTTATTACGGTTTTTACTTGAGATGCTTGGGTTATTTGTGAGTCATTTATTTTAGTAATAATATCGCCAGATCTAATGCCTGCAGTTTCTGCAGGAGAGCCTTGATTTACTTGGGCAACTAATGCACCTTTAGTATCATCTGGGTAACCCATAGCCTGTGCAAGTTCGGGTGTTAAATGTTGTACAAAAATACCCATTAAACCACGATGTACCGAGCCATATTGCATTATTTGTTTTGCAATATCTTCGACCATATTAATTGGAATCGCAAAGCCAATACCAACATTTCCGCCATTAAGTGAAATAATAGCGGTATTTATTCCGATTAGTTCACCTTTAGAATTAATTAGTGCACCACCGGAGTTGCCAGGGTTTATCGCAGCATCTGTTTGAATGAAATTCTCTATCCCTTCGATATTTAAATCACTGCGCTTCATAGCGCTTATAATTCCAAAAGTAGCAGATTGGCTATTACCGAAGCTATTTAAGCCAAAAGGGTTGCCGATTGCAACCACAAAATCGCCAACTTCGATTGTATCTGAGTCACCAATGGGTAGGCTATGCAAATCTTTCGCCTCTATTTGTAATACCGCAACATCAGTTTCACTGTCGCTACCAACTGGTTTAGCTTTAAGGCGTCTGCCATCATTTAACGTTACTGTTATGATTTGCGCATTACGAATTACATGATCATTCGTAATAACCACTCCATTTTTCGGATCAATAATAACTCCAGAACCAATGCTTTGAAATTTTTTGGGTTTGCCTGGAATCATTTGTTGCCTTGATGGCGGCGCATCCGGATTTGCTTGTTCAGAAACTGTAGGAGTAGTTTGAATCTCACCTTGGACTGCGATATTTACAATTGCGGGCATAGCTTTTTTAAGCATTGGAGCAAGAGTTGGTAAAGTAGAAGAATTGGGATTTACTGCAAAACTTAGTGTTGTAAAGCAGAGTAAATATAATATTCCTATAAATTTTTTCATAATTTTCATTCCTGAAACCAGATTAATGTAGCAATTCTACCTGTTTTTGATTGCCGACGGTAGGAGTAATATTTATCATTTTCTTCAAATGTGCAAGCGTTCGATAAATATACTTGATTTATACCAAGATTATTAAGAATTAGCTTCGCAATTTTTGGTAAATCAGCAAAAAACTGTGCGTCGCGTTTAGTAAAAGCTTCTTCTAAATACGCATATTTATCGGTAAATTTTTGATAAACCTCAGAACCTGTTGCATAGCATTTTTGACAAATTGAGGGCCCAATCCAGGCTAGATAATTGTGCGTTTCTTTGGAAAACTTAGCAGCAGTATTTTCGATAATACCAGATTCAAGTCCTTTCCAACCAGCATGAATAGCGGCTATTTCATCGCCTTGTTGATTACAAATAACAATCGGTACGCAATCTGCGGTTAAAACTACTAATGGAATTTTTTTATTTTGGGTAATTGTCGCATCTGCTAAACGATTCGCATTTTCATCTATCACTTCTGTACAGATGTTAGTATGAGTTTGATCAAGCCAGAATGGTTCACCAGGTAGATTATGATTCGCGATTAAACTCAAGCGGTTTTGTATAACATGATTTTGGATATCATCGACACGCAAGCCTAGATTATTTGTTGCATAAGCATCAATACTTACTCCGCCAAGTCTTGTGGTAGTAAGTGCACGGATATTGTTAGGTGCTGGCCAATTAGCTACGAGGTTTTGCATATTCTTCATCCATTGTATTTAAAAGTTCTTGCAAATCGTCCGGGATTTTAGCTTGAAATGTTAGTATATCATCTGTTGTTGGATGAGTTAAAGTGAGTTTACAGGCGTGTAAAGCTTGTCTTGAGAAACTATTTATTTTGTTCCGAATTATTTCTGGTACATTTTTTCCTAGGCCGAAGCGGTTACGGTATAATTGATCGCCAATAATAGGATGCTTGATGTATGTCATATGGACACGAATTTGATGAGTTCTACCGGTTAGAAGTTCAACATTTACTAAAGTTGCAAAGTTATATTGTTTGTTAACGGTGTATTTAGTGATGGCTTCACGTTCGGAATTGCATACCGCCATTTTCAGACGATTTCTTGGGTCGCGGCCATAGCCAGTTTCTATTGTATCTCCAGCTATTATATGCCCAAATACTAATGCTAAATAGTGACGTTTGATTTCACGTCTTTGCATTTGTTGAGTTAAATTTGTATGTGCTTTTAGTGTTCTAGCAACTACTAATAATCCAGATGTATCTTTATCAAGACGATGAATGATGCCAGCTCTTGGTAATTGTTGAAGATTTGCATCATAATGGAGTAGGGCATTAACTAGAGTACCATCAGGATTTCCAGCACCAGGATGAACTATTAATCCAGGTGGTTTATTAATTATAATCAGATCTTCGTCTGCAAAAACCACATCAAGTTGAATATCTTGTGCAGCTACTGTAGTTGGTTGGATTGTTGGTTCTGAAAATATTATTTCCTCATTACCAGAAACTTTCGTATTTGGCGAACAAATTTGGTTATTGATTTGAATTGTTCCATCTAATAACCATTCCTTAAGTTTTGACCGAGAGTAATCTGGAAACATCAGAGCTAGAACTTTATCAAGACGTAGACCTTGATAAGATACTGGTATTACTTCTAAAGATGCGTTTAAATGAGTCATGTTATTTCTTTGTAAATTTTATAAAATTAGTAAATCAGACTAATAATCAGAATCTCGAATCCGAGCCGCGACCGTGAGGGAGAGGAGATTTTGAGTCATACACGGCCTTTGAATCAAATAGAAATATTTTATTTAGTTTCTAGCTTCAATTCAAAATCTCCGCTCGATTCAAAGGCTCCGCTCGATTCAAAATCTCCGCTCCCTCACGGTCGCGGCTCGGATTCTTGGCTCGAGTTATGGTTCTAATTCTCGCTGTTAAATCTGCCTCTTAGTGAGTTTGGTTGGGCATCTGTAATTGTTACATTCACAAATTGACCGATAATAGATTCTGGGCCTACGAAGTTTACTACTCGGTTGCATGCTGTGCGTCCAGCTAGTTCACTTTTGTTCTTTTTGGAAGTTCCGGTTACTAAGATGTTTTGTGTAGTTCCAATCATAGCCTGACTATAATCACTTGCTTGCATTTGCAACCTTTCTTGTAATTGTTGTAAGCGCTGTTTTTTAACTGTAAGTGGCGTTTCGTCCGGTAAGTTTGCAGCTGGTGTTCCTGGGCGTTTACTGTAGATAAAACTAAAAGAATTATCAAAGCCTATCTCTTCAACTAGATTCATAGTCGCTTGGAAATCCTCGTCTGTTTCACCTGGGAAACCTACAATAATATCTGTTGAAATACGAATATCCGGACGGACTTTACGTAATTTACGAATTTTAGATTTAAATTCTAACGCCGTATAGCCGCGTTTCATCATAGCTAAAATTTTATCCGACCCGCTTTGTACTGGTAAATGTAAAAAGTTAGCAAGCTTTGGTACTTCTGCGTAAGCGTTTACTAAATTATCAGTGAAGGCTAATGGATGAGAGGTAGTGAAACGAATTCTTCCAAGGTCATCTATCGCTGCCAAATACTGAATTAGTAAAGCTAAATCAGCTATTTCACCATTTTCCATTTTGCCACGATAATCATTAACATTTTGTCCAAGAAGATTTATTTCTTTAACACCTTGTTGGACTAATTGATAACATTCAGCTAAAACATCATCAAAAGGTCTACTGATTTCTTCACCGCGGGTATAAGGAACAACACAATAGCTACAGTATTTACTGCATCCTTCCATAATCGAAACAAATGCAATTGGGCCTTCAGCGCGTGGGGCTGGTAATTTATCAAATTTCTCAATTTCAGGAAAACTAATATCGACCACGGGTTTTCTAGCTGCTAAGCGTTCATTTAACATCTCTGGCAAGCGATGCAAAGTTTGAGGGCCAAAAACCAAATCAACATATGGCGCACGTTTGATAATATCAGCACCTTCTTGACTTGCAACGCAACCACCAACGCCAATTATAACTTCAGGTTTTTTCTTTTTAAATTCGCGCCATTGGCCCAATTGTGAAAATACTTTCTCTTGAGCCTTTTCGCGA
>CAZADN010000184.1:0-4178 GCA_964483895.1 uncultured Legionellaceae bacterium | reverse complement strand
AAAATTAATGGCTATGATCTTGAAAAAAGCTCTGAAAAAGCAAAAATCTCTCTAGGAATAGTACCACAAGAAATAAATTTAAGTGTATTTGAAACATGTGAAGAAGTATTAATCACACAAGCAGGTTATTATGGAATAATGCCTACAAAAGCCCGATCGCGAGCACATGAGCTTTTAAAGCAACTAGGGCTTTGGGACAAAAGACTTAGCATAGTTCGTCATCTTTCTGGTGGGATGAAACGCCGACTAATGATTGCTAGAGCACTCATGCATAAACCTGAGCTACTTATATTAGACGAACCTACCGCAGGTGTTGATATTGAAATTCGTCGCAGCATGTGGGATTTTTTAACTAAAACTAATTCTCTTGGTACCTCAATTATTTTAACCACTCATTACCTCGAAGAAGCAGAAAATCTTTGCAAAAACATTGCCATAATAGACAAAGGTATTTTAATAGAAAATACTACGATGAAAGAGCTCTTACAAAACTTACGCCATCAAACATTTATTCTTAATACAAAAGATGAAATAAACATACTGCCAGACTTAGACCCTTTTTTTGGTGTTAAAATTGATTCCAATACTATAGAATTAAAGATTGATAATAAATATTCATTAAATGATATGTTTACAATGTTTAATAATAAAGGCATTACAATACAAAGTATGCGTAATAAAACCAATCGATTAGAAGAACTTTTTATGGATGTAATTAGCAACCATGAATTATAAATTACAGCTTATAGCTCTATATACACACATACGTCATGAATATCAAAGAATGGCAAGGATTCCAGCTCAAATTGCTTTCCCTACCCTAATTACTACATTAATTTATTTTTTAGTATTTGGAGATATAATCGGCAAAAGAGTTGGTAATATAAATGGTGTTGACTATACCACTTTTATTACACCAGGTTTAGTAATGCTTGCTGTAATAACAAATTCTTATGCAAATTCATCAGCATCACTTTTTAGTGCACGTTTTCAAGGTAGTGTTGAAGAGTTATTAATTAGTCCTATGAGCCAAAAAATATTTCTCTTGGGTTATGTACTAGGTGGCATTCTGCGAGGACTAATTGTTGCTATTATAGTATTAGCTGTTTCTACATTTTTTGTTAAACTTAATCTAAGTAATCTACCATCAATAATAGCTATAGTCATATTATTTGCAGCTCTATTTTCACTTGCCGGATTTACAAATGGCATGCTCGCAAAAAATTTTGATGAGTTATCAATAGTACCTACTTTCATTTTATCCCCATTAACTTATTTAGGTGGAGTGTTTTATTCAGTACATATGCTTCCATCATTTTGGGCAAAAATAGCCACTTTTAATCCTGTATATTATATGATTGATATATTACGTTATGTAATGATAGGCTACAATACTACAAATTTAACCGTAGCCATCACATGTATTTCTGTTATCACAATAAGCTTATTAATTTTAAATATATACCTTCTTAAAAAAGGTATTGGGATAAGATATTAAGACTAAATAGATCTCTTACATAATCTAGGAAGAACAGATAGATAATTTTAAAATAATATCTGTTTTATCTACTATCGGTGTCACTTTGGGCCCTATTATGGTTTATTTTGTTGATAAAACAACGTTTATGAATCCATTGACTCTCGATTTTGTACTAATTACTATTTTGACTGTAATAGTTACGGTTTTTTTAATGTATTCATTAAAAAAAATGCCTTCTATTTATATTGATATACCTAAAAAATCAAATTGGTTCCAGTCTATTCATGTTCTCAGCGGTCTACGTCACATGTTATCAACGATTGATATCAAATTTATTAGTATATCTTATTTTTTATTTCAGTTTGCTTCTGGCCTACTCTTTCAGGGAATATCTTTATATTTGGCCGCTCAGTGTGCCTACACATCGACACAAATAAGTATTTTTATGTTTATCATGAGTTTGATTATGTTAGTTGGCGTGTATTTGTTGCCTAAAATTATATCAAAATTTTTTGATTTCAATATACAATATGTACTTTCACTATTGGTAATTGTTATGATTGTACTGTTTGGTATTCATGTTTTTTTTCCGAAGTCACTTATTAATGGATTTTTTAGAATTTGGTTTGTTTCCGGAGTATTTTATATGATTCAACCATCAATCGAGATTATTTTTACTTCACTTCTAACAGATAACACGAGTACTTCTAAAAGAGCCATGGTTATGGGCGGCTCTGGACAAATGCTTGTTGCTGCTTGGTCTTTGTCTGCGGTAATCGTTGGCATGATGCTTCGTCATAAAATGGTGCTCGCTTTGTCATGCTTCTCTCTTATAATCAGCCTTTTGATTTTGATATTTTATACTAAACGAACAGTTCATTCAGATGATTAATACACAATAGAGATCTTGCATACGGTCCTCTTAAAATTTATCCAACTGTAAGATATGTTCTAAGCTTTCAGGAGTGCGAATCAACTCAATCTCATCACTTCCGTTCCAAAGAACAACACCAGGTCTATATCGAATAAAGGAAAATCCAAATGACATACAGTATGCGCCTACACCATGAAATAGTAAGTAATCGTTACGCTTCATCTTTGGTAATTGCAGTGGTTGATGAATAATATCTTCTTGATCACAAGATGGTCCGTATAAATTATATGTTTTCTGTTCGGTATTAGAATTAAAATGATACACAGGATGGTTATAATATCGAGCAGATGGAACTATGTTGTGTCCAGCATTCAATACTAATCCTGATATACCATGCTCATCTTTACCTCTGACGCCAACAACCTTCAGCAATAGCCCACCAAAAGGTTCGAAAATTGTCCTTCCGGGCTCAAAAATAAGCTTAGCGTGACTATAATCCAGATATTCTTTTAAAGGTGGAATAACTGCATTCATGTAATCCTGTACTGAGATCAATTGATGTTCACTAACTTCTTTTTCATGAACCTTTGGGCTAATTCCAGACAAACCTCCTCCAACATCAATCCACTCCAGGGTATTATCAAAACTTGCGTTAAGTCTCCAACAAAAAGTAATTAACAACTTAGCCATAAGATTAAATTGTGTTAAATCTCGTATATCAGTTCCGATCTGAGTATGAATACCAGCTAAAGACAAATAATCTGAGTTATGTATATACTGAGCTGCTTGAAAAGCCTCGCATTGTTCACTATCTGTTACTTCAAAACCAAAACGACTCCACGCTTTTCCAATATTTTTCAGATAAAGGCGCAAACCTATTTTCACACTCATATGTAATTGACGCGCAATTTCTTCTATTCTAAGCACTTCTTCAAAATGATCACAATTAATAAAGCTCCGATTGGAAATTGCCAATATTATTTCCTCATCAGTTTTCATTGGACCATTAAAAATAATCTCCTGTTTATTCACGTCTAATTTACATGCAAGTAAATACTCATTACCAGAAACTACTTCAGCGTAAGCATGGCCTTGATGAAGTAACTTTAAAACACCTGGCAAAGGATTTGTTTTATATGAAATGGCAATCACAGAATTTTGATAGTTTTTCTTGGAGATCTTATAAAATTGTTCATATCTATCTATTAATGCTCTTTTGTCTATTATAAACAAAGGCATGGCAAAATTTTTTTCAATTTGGTTTATAATATCGACATTAATTTCGTGAAAATTATTATTTAACATTTTACATACCTCACTTGTGATACTACTACAGTGCGTGAATATGAGTATAAAACTTATTTTTTGTTCGTTCCCATGGCGTATTTTCAAGTTCATATCCAGCCATTAAGAGTTCACACAAATATGGAAATAAATCATTTGCTAGAGCAATGCTACAGTCAAATGGCAAGAAAGAGGCAACATTATCTATGGCCATAATATCAATCCTAGAGCTACCAGATGGTACTTGTATTGTTGATTTATGAAAATTACTTGTTTCAGAATAAATAGGTAATGGATTGATAGAATTATTTACATCGCAACTAATATCACCAATAACTGATAAGTTTTTGTTGTGAAGCAAGTTTTCTCTATTCAAAAAAACTGGAGTATTTTCATCAGCGGAAATACAGTTTAATAATATATCACATTGCATGATTTCCTCAGGGATGCTTTTATTATTAGCAACTATTTCTCTTGTCCAACAAAGGGGGCGAAGATTGCAATCGGATAGAAATTTTTTACAACCACTTCCAACCATAC
>CAZADN010000183.1:0-4221 GCA_964483895.1 uncultured Legionellaceae bacterium | reverse complement strand
CCGTAAGCAACTTCTCTATCAAACGAAAGCATCTTATTTACCTCAAAAAAATGGAAATGAGAACCAACCTGTATAGGTCTGTCACCTGTATTGGATATTGATAATGTAGCTGAACGTCTATTTTCGTTTAAAATAATATCATTTCCTGTTGTAATTATTTCTCCTGGAATCATCATTACACCTCCATTATTTAGGTTGAATTGGATTATGTACTGTAACTAATTTTGTGCCATCCGGAAAGCTTGCTTCAATTTGAACCTCATGAATCATTGCAGCAACGCCTTCCATTACATCATCAGTTGTAAGTATTTTTGTTCCAAGTTCCATAAGCTCTACAACTTTTTTACCATCACGAGCCATTTCCATAAGCTCTGAACAAATAAGTGCAACAGCCTCGGGGTGATTGAGCTTAAGCCCACGGGCTTTGCGTTCCTTTGCCAAATTTCCTGCACAATGCAATAACAGCTTTTCTGTTTCTTTTCCTGTTAATCGCATAGTTACACCTCCTAAAAAATTAATTTTGGTATAAAAAAAGATGTTTATATGCAATGCATTTACTAACTCTAAATGAGCAAATTTTAAAAAACAGAAAAAAATGCATAAAATAAAGACACACATCGAAAAAAGTATACTGCGGTAAAACAGTTGAAATAGCATATCATAGCGAATACCTAGAACAATTATAGGTTATTAAGCGACAATTATTGGGATGGAGCTAAACTTTATAGAATAATTAAGAATTCGGTAAAAAAATCATATAAATCGAAAGTAGCGAATTAGGTAAGTCTTGTTTTTTTGCATTGATGATACCGTATGTTGCGAGCGTAAGCCTTCATTACAGGCAAAAGCGCTAATAAAGAGTATGGTATTTCATCATTAACACTTATTGGGCAAGCAAATGAACATCAAGTGATGGCAGCCACATTCAGTTGTAAAACATTGCCTTGAATTATGATGTGTATTGTATGATAAAACCCGAAGCAAAATGACTACAGGATTATGATTGCAAAATCCTTACCAGTAATGCCACAAAAATCATATACGCTGCGCGAAAGTTGGTTCACATGTCCAAAATTCATATAAAAGTATGAAGCAAATGGCATTTAATGGAATACTTTGCACCTTGTTTATAATTTTCACAAAATAAAGTAGTATTTTTTGTGCTCTATAACTAGGATATTGCTTGACCATTTGTGTATTTTTTAAACTTCTCAATTAAAGTATTAATAAAAAGTATTCTAAAAGTATGTATTTTATTAAAATATACTATATAATAAACATCTTCGTTCATTGGTCATTATTATAAAATAAACTATTAATTTTGTCAATATTAAGAACCTGTATTCAATTATTTGCCAACACTAATGATATACTTACAATAACCCATAAAAAAACAGTATTTACTTCTTCATAATAACTCCATAAACTAAGTATAGAATCAGGCGCAAAATGAATTTAATGTTGTTGGTATGTAATGTATTAATTTCAAAACCTCAAGCAATCTAATGAAAATGAAAAGGAGGACATTATGTCAAAAACTAACTCAATATTAATTGTTGAAGATGAACCTAAAATATCAGAAGCTGTTGATGCCTATTTAAGAAAAAGCGGTTACAAAACCTTCCTAGCCTTTGATGGTAAGGAAGCATTAACAATATTTGAAAATGATAAGCCAGATATGGTTATACTTGATTTAATGATTCCCTTTTTGTCTGGTGAAGAAATTTGCAAGGAAATCCGAAAGCAATCAAGGATACCTATTATTATGCTTACTGCTAAATCCAGTGAAGATAACAAAATTAATGGGCTTAATATGGGAGCAGATGATTACATTACAAAGCCGTTTAGCCCAAGGGAGCTTGTTGCAAGAGTAAACAGTTTATTTCGTAGATGCAATGATGGTATATCACCTATGTTTATCGAAATGAGCTGGAACGATGGTGATTTAACAGTAGATTTTGAATCATATTCTGTAAAAAAACAGGGGAAACCTATAAGCTTAACTCCAAACGAGTTTAAATTGTTTTCGGCATTAGCAAAATACCCAAATAAAACTTTTACTAGAGATGAGCTTATAGCTATAGCATTTGGTATTGACTTTGACGGATATGACCGCACCATAGATTCACATATAAAAAATCTGCGTTCTAAAATTGAAGCTGATAGTTCAAATCCTAAATATATTCTTACCATAAGGGGTATAGGGTATAGATTTGGAGGTATTGATACTATTTCCACTAAAAGATGTAAAAATTAAGCTATCCTTCATAAGCGCTTCGCTGTTTGCGTTTTTTGAAAAAAACCGCCAAAAAACGCTGCTCGCTTAGCATTCTCGATATACGTTTAATTTTTACTTTTGATAATGGAAATAGTGTGAGGTGAAATAATGAAAGTAGGATTAAAGGTTAGGCTAATAATTTCATATGTCTTGCTATCAATGTTTTTAGTGTTTTCGCTTTCATCTATTGCGAATACACTTTTAGAAAAGTATTTCCAAAGCTATGTTAAAGAGAGGCAGGAAGAAAAAAATCTTTATTTTGTGCAAACTATTCTTGCAGAATTTAATGTTGATAAAAAGCCAAGCGATGAATTTCTTTTATTGCTTGGGCAATACGCTCTAAATAATGGTATTGTTCTTATGGTAAGCGACATCTATGGCAAAGAAATTTTTTGTATGAGTTGTTATGATAAAGTGCGCTGTGAGAATATGATTAGTGCTATGGAGCAAACAATGCGAAAACGTTATCCTAACTTTGAAGGTAAGTATACTGAAAAAATATACCAACTTTCAAAGGACGGGCAGGATTATGGAACAGTTTCAATCGGTTTTTATGGCCCTTTTTATTATAGTGACCACGAAATCAAGTTTATGAAATCACTAAATACTCTATTTATTAATTCTGCTTTTGCATTTTTATTTATTGCTTTAATAGTTGGATATTTCATGGCAAGTAGAATATCAAAACCAATAAAGAAAGTTACAGCAAAGACTAATCAAATCGAAAAAGGTAATTATTCTGACCGAATAGAGTTTAAATCTAATACAAAAGAAATAGATGGTCTTATTGGAAGTGTTAATAGCCTTGCAAACACTCTTGAATTACAACAGCAACTAAAAAAGAGAATGGCAAGTGATTATGCCCATGAATTTAGAACACCCCTCGCAGCTATTCAATCAAATCTAGAGGGTATACTTGATGGCATTTTTGAGCCTAGTACGGTGCGAATCGAAAGCTTACATGCCGAAATACTTCGCTTATCAAGAATGGTATCTGAAATAGATAAAATCGTAGAGATTGAAAATGATGGTATGGCACTTAACAAAGAACAATTCAACTTTTACGCTTTAATAAAACAAACCCTATTAACATTTGAAGCTGATTTAAAAGAAAAGAATTTATTACTTAACCTGGAAGTAAAACCATGTTATATTATAGCTGATAGAGATAAGATTAGCAGAGTTATTATGAATCTTTTTTCAAATGCAATTAAATATACAGAAAATGGCGGCAAAATAAATGTTATAGTTGAAGAAGATAAAAGCACCTTAAAATTCTCGATTATAGATAATGGTGTTGGTATTGATAATAAGGATCTACCGCACATTTTTGAACATTTATATCGTACAGACAGCTCACGAACAAGGACTACAGGAGGCTCGGGTATAGGGCTTTCAGTTGTTAAGGCCATCGTAAATGCACATAATGGCAAAATAGAAGTGCAAAGCCAGATAGGAAAAGGTAGTAAATTCACTGTAACCTTGCCTAAAAAATAAACATGCTTATTATTTAAATCTCCATACAATCTCCATAAAAGAGAGGTAGTTTATTTTTATCCAAATTTATACAAATTGTAGGCACTGTTAGTAATAAATAATTATGGAGGTACATTATGTCCGGAAGAATTGTTTCTAAACAGTTAACTGTAAACAATATGACTTGCAGCGGCTGTGAAATAAAAATAGAAAAAAAGCTAAAAGCTATTGCAGGAATAAAAAACGTTAAGGCAAGCTATACAAGCAATAGCGTGAATATTAACTTTGATGAAAACAGAGTAAGCCTTTCCAAAATTAAGCAAACAATTACATCCCTTGGTTATGAGGCGGTTGAAAGAAGTAATATAAAAAGTAAAAGCGAGCTTATAAACTTTTCTAAGCTAGCAATTATAGCAATAATCATATTTGGTGCTTATATGCTTATTAATCGCTTTGGCGGTTTTGAT
>CAZADN010000182.1:0-4261 GCA_964483895.1 uncultured Legionellaceae bacterium | reverse complement strand
ATAAAACGCCAAAAATGGCGTCCTAAATCCCCATTTAGGTCAAGGACGTACCGTGAAAGATACCGTTTTTCAAGTAATATTAAAACCCATTAATCCTGATTTGATAAAAAAAAGTGTTAGTATTTTTAATAAAGACTATGATTATGATAAATTTAAGACCTATGAAGCCCTAAGTGTACATAATTTTATAGTAAATTTATTATCAGGATTAATAGCATATGCATTACAACCAAAAAAACCGAGAATTACAGGAATAAATGATAAATTATTAGCGGAATGTTAATTTATAAGCATTTTCATCGAACTCAGCTAATTAGAACTGAAAAATATATTAGACTCATTTAAGCCAAACGCGGTAATATCAGAACTCGATGATGAACAAGACGAGCCTCAGGCATATTATTGTAAGATTTGATTGTAGGTATGGTTGGTTCTAACGACATTCTCATGACAAATCTTGTGACATAATTGCGACATTCTTATGACATATTGTAAGATAGAGGTAACAAGGAGTCATTTTAATGTTTAAACCAAAATTTACAATTACCAATTCAATTGCAAATACACTAACAACAATAGAGCGAGCTCGCGGATTTTTAGAAGCCGCTACTCTTTCGGATGAGTGGGTCGCTAAGATGCAAAATAAAGCTTTAATTCTCGAGGCGCATCATACCACGCATATCGAAGGCACTCAGCTTACCTTAGAGCAATCAAAACAATTATGGGCAGGAGAACACCTTGCGGCGGCTAATCCAGACGATACTAAAGAGCTATTAAACTACCGACGAGCGTTTGATTTGGTAGAAGGCTATGTAGGCGATGGCGAGCTTATTACCGAAGGGTTAATTAGAGAAATTCACAAGCGCCTTGTAGAGGGAGTAAGAGGGGATGCGGCAACTCCAGGTGACTATAGAAACATCCAAAATTATGTTGTAAATTCCAAAACAAAGGAAGTTATTTATACTCCACCAGCTGCATTCGAAGTCCCCCAGCTAATGCGCGAATTAATCGACTGGATAAACATAGAGGCTGAAATTCATCCCGTTTTAATGTCTGGTATCGCACAATTTCAGCTGGTACATGTTCATCCTTTTTTAGATGGAAATGGCAGAACAGCACGATTGTTATCAACGCTCTGTTTATACCAGAAAGGGTATGATTTCAAAAAGCTATTTACCATTAGTGAATATTACGACCGCAATAGAACAGATTATTATGAAGCGATTCAAAGCGTCCGTGAACAAAATATGGATATGACGAAATGGATTGAATACTTTGTCTGTGGATTATCAATTCAATTACAAGAAGTTAAAAAAATCGGCAAACAGGCAATAGAACAAGACCTTTTGGCAAGACAGCATCATTTATCTGACAGACAAAAATTAGCAATCGAATATATTGCTAAACATGGTGGCATTACCATTCAACAGTTTGAAGCTATTTGTCCTGACGTGACGCGCAGAACCCTGCAACGCGATCTGAAAGAACTAAACAATAAAAATATTTTATCCACTACAGGTGCCACAAGTAATTTGATTTATGAAATGCAAGTCAATAGTCAATCAGACTAACAGTTATTTTGAATCCATCATGCACTAACTAAAGCATCATTTAAGCTTTTCAACTCTGAAATTTCTGGATTATTAACAATTACTGCTGCTACCGCAGGTATTTTAATATATTTAGCTGCATCTTTAATCGCAACGCCTGTTGGGAATAGACGTAATAATGGTAGAGTGTGATTTAAAATTTTACATAGCTCGAAATTAGCTGGGTGTACTTTTACATTATGACAATCTATAGCCAAGGCCTGCATTCCTTCGGAAATAGTAGAAATTCCAGGAAGATATTTTACTGAATAAATTTCTGCTGTTTGCGCAAGAGTTGCAAGAAAGCCAGGGCTACTTATAAATCTAACTCTAGCTTTACAACAATTTTCTAATTGCTGGCTATTAACAATATTGCCAGCACCAATTTGTAAACTTGGAAAATCTTTAATAGCCTTCTCAAGAATAATTGGATCAGATGAATTAATTTCTACCATTGTAAATTTGGCTTTAGCTATTTCAGCTAACTTATCTAATAATAGGGCATCAACATCTAAAGATATAATAATAGAGTTACTATTAAGCAAACTGTCAGTCATAGTAGTTACCATCTATAAGAAAATATTTGTATATCTTAAAAGAATTGCGACCTAAATAGCAAGAAATTAATATGGTAAATCTTTGTAGTACTTTGGGCGTAATCGTAAACGTAATTTATAATTTGTAATTAGAGTATTTTGTTCTCTGGTTTTGATAAATTCTACAGTTAAAAATTTGTTGTTGATAGACGTTCTATATTGGCAGGCTGTATCTTGAAGCCCTCTTAAAATTAATGTTGAGTATATACATGCTTTTTGAACTCTTAAGTTGTCTTCTGGATTATGAGTCGTGGTAGAAATAGGTAATAGTTTACATTTGTTGTGGAGAAGTTGTAATTGAATATCTCTTGGGCGTAATTTGTAAAAACAAGGGCGTAATTCCATCTCTATGGCAAAAGCTTTTTTTTCATTGGATAGTCGTATTTTAAGTTTATTTTGTTTGATGAAATATTCTTCTAGTTTGCTTTTTAAAATTTTATTTAGAATATAGGCGTAAATAATCTGAGGACTTAATTGTAGTTCGTAGCGATTCATCTAAGCTGGTATTCTCAGTATTTTATGACATGGCCTGATTCTAACATATTTTTGTAAAATTTGGCATTATTATTTGCTAATAAATCATAAATATTGCATAATATGCCAATAAATAACACATGATGATGGGATAATTATGCGCAATAAAAGTTTTTTTACAATCATCTTCTTGGTAATCATGACGTTTACTGATATAGCATATGCAGATAATTTTTCTGAGTTATATGCCTATGAAAAAAATATTATAAAGATTTTTCAAAGTAATACACCTAGAGTAGTATTTATTACGCGGTTACATAGAATAAATAATTTATTAAAAAAATCCAATAGTATTGTACCAGATGGCAGTGGTTCTGGAATTATTTGGAATAAAAATGGTTATATAGTTACCAATTATCATGTAGTGCGAAAGGGGGATGGGATTGCTGTTAGTCTAGGTAAATTAACAGTTCCTGCGAAGCTTATTTTTGCAGATCCTAGAAAAGATTTAGCAATTTTGCAGATTAATAATCAGGCTGCGTTAAATACCATAAAAAATTATCCAGATATTGTAACAGCTAATTCTAAACAGTTATTGGTAGGGCAAACGGCTATTGCCATTGGTAATCCATATGGACTGGATCATAGTTTAACGGTTGGAGTAATTTCGGCATTAAATCGTCAAGTGCCTGGTGCTTATGGCGTTAATATTAGAAATATGATTCAAACTGATGCTGCTATTAATCCTGGAAACTCAGGTGGCCCATTATTTAATACTGCGGGCAAGTTGATTGGAATAAACACTGCTATTTTTTCAAGGACAGGTTCATCAGCAGGGGTGGGTTTTGCTATTCCTGGTGATGAGGTGCAAAATATTGTTACGCAAGTAGTTAAAAATGGAAAAGTAGAGTTACCAGGAATAGGGGTAAGCCCAATTGATCCGAAAACAACTAAACGTTTGGGAGTGGATAAAGGGGTATTAATTGCTAATATTTTACCAAATTCCCCAGCAGCCAAAGCTAAACTTCGTCCGACAGTTAAAGATAAGCTTGGAATAACTCATATTGGGGATATTATAGTTGCAGTTAAAGGCAAGCAAATTGATAACTATGATAGTTTGTATACTGAATTAAGCTCAATGCGCGTAGGTGAAGAGTTTACTTTAACTGTATTACGTGGAAATTTACAGATTTCGCATACTATGCAAGCGGTGGATATTGCGAAGTTGTGATTTGATCTAATTGTTGAATAAATGTATAATAACTGAATTTACAATTTAACTTGATCTTTATGAGATTTGTCATTGTTGGTGGTGGGTGGTATGCTTGTCATATTGCTTTAGTCTTATTACGACTGGGCCACGCTGTTGATATTTTTGACAAAAAGTCCGATATATTGCAAGGCGTATCAGGGAATTTTGGTATTCGCTTGCACAAAGGCCCTCATTATCCTCGCTCTGATGCAACTAGACAAAGTTGTCGAGAAACTTTTGAGCGTTTTATAAACGTTTATCCTGAGCTTGTTGTCGACCATGAATATTCTATTTATGCATTAGGCATAGTTGATGCATTAGGATACCAAACAAGAGTGTCAGTTGATACT
>CAZADN010000181.1:0-4264 GCA_964483895.1 uncultured Legionellaceae bacterium | reverse complement strand
GATAGGGATGTTTATGGAATCTGTGAAGAGCGATGTCTTTGATAAAAATTTTGTGCAATGGTTATCTACTTATGGCTCAGTTACGGTGCAAAGAGTTTTTGATTTATTTAATTTTAGTTTAGATTATACAAAAATCAAAGAAATTTTGAATGATAATAATAGTATTTATTACCATTTTTTAAGAGTACCTTTTGGTAATATATTTAACAATATTATTATTAATCAAGTTGAAGGTTATAGAGAGTACATTCAAAAAAGCTTTATTGATTACTTGTTGTCAGGTGCTGCGAATGAGAATGAGGCGCCTGTGCAAGGTGAATCTATTCGTGAAGATCTAGAAGAGACACGTAAAAAATTTATGAGTCTTGCTGATGAGTTTGATATTGAGTATTTTAATCATAATTCTCTGATTGCCGAAAGTCAGATAGCCTTAATTAATCTTGCTAAAAGCAAATTTAAAAATTTAGATGAGGTTACAGAGTCTGATAAGCAAGAGTTAATTGATTTGGTCGATGGTTTTGAGGAACAAAGTAAGCTATTAACATTAAAGTTCCGAGAGTTTCGTCGTCAATTTAAAGAAATGATTATTGCAACCCAAGTTCTCTTTGAAACCTTGCCAAATTATCATGTTGATGAAAATCAGGTTGCAATGTACAAAGAGGCTATTAATTTTGATGTTAATATTGGAGAGTGAAGAAATGGGTTTGCCATCCAATTAGAGACTACGCATCATTGTCATTAAGTTGGAAAGCTTTAGCTTCGAGACGGCGTAAACGCCTCCTCAGCTTGAGCGGATCGAGGAGAATTTTGATTAAAAAATCTTTAACTTAATGGCTGGGAAGCGTAGCCCGGATGAAATAAAATGAAATCCGGGATGTTCGAAGATCAATTCCCTGGATTGCGGCTATGCCTTCATCCAGGCTACGCGCTGTCATTATGTTGGAGAATATTTAGCTTCGAGACGGCGTAAACGCCTCCTCAGCTTGAGTGGATCGAGGTGAATTTCGATTAAAAAACATTAAGTTAATGGCATGGAAGCGTAGCCCGGATGAAATAAAATGAAATCCGGGATGTTCGAAGATCAATTCCCTGGGATACGACTATGCTTTCATCCAGGCGTTTAGATGGGACAGTTGGGACCATCAATCAAATAATTTAGTATTGACAAATAAACTCACTAAGTATCAAGTTCAATTTGCCAGCTGCGAGAGATGCAGTTTTAACCACCTCATCATGGCTATGGCTTATCGTAGTTAGTCCGGTTGCAAAGTTAGTAATAGTTGAAATAACAGCAACTTTTAAACCACAATGGCTTGCAACTAGCACTTCTGGCACAGTTGACATACCAACAACATCAGCACCTAACATTTTAAAAGCGCGTATTTCCGCAGCTGTTTCATAATTAGGCCCAAGAGTTGCTAGATAAACGCCTTGATGTAAGTTAATATCATTTTTTGCGGCGATGTCTAATAATTTTTGACGCATATCTAAATCATAAGCTTTATCAAGCGGGAAAAAGCGTGGGCCGAATTCATCGTCGTTTCTGCCAACTAATGGGTTGGTAGGCTGTAAATTTATATGATCTGTAATTAAAACCAATTCACCAGGCGCAACGTTTTCACGTAGAGATCCTGCTGCATTTACAATCAATAATTGCTCACAACCAAGTAGCTTAAATGTGCGTACATAAGTTTTGACAACTTCATTTTGGGAGCCTTCATAAGAGTGTGCACGGCCTTGCATACAAACAACACCAGTATTATTTAGATAGCCAATGGTTAAAGCTCCGGCATGTCCAAATACATCACAATTTGGAAATCCAGGTAGAGAAGTGTATGATAATTTCTTCGCATCGTTTAACTGCTCAGCAAAAGCACCTAAACCAGAACCTAGAATAACACCTATTTTAGGGTTAAATTCAGGAAATTGATCTTGGATCAGGTTACAAGCTTTATGGGCGTTACTGGACATGATGATTATATTAATAATTGAACGAGGTGCTAACTATACTGATTATTGAAATATATCGCAAGTGAAATTCTGAGGATGAAAATGTGGGTATGATTTAAAGTGCGGTTATATTTGATAAATTAGATACCGTTCGGCCTGAGGAGGAAGCGTAAGCTTCCGTCTCGAAGGCTTTACCTGGATAGATAGCCTTCGAGACGCTGCTTCGCAGCTCCTCAGGCCGAACGGATAACCGCAGAAAAAATCACACCCTGAAAAGGTAGAATATTTGGTGAAGCTGTTATTTTGGTTTAAACTTATGTACATATATAATTAAAAATCAATGTTGTGAGAGGGCGGCAAGATGAGTTTGAATACTAATCATTTAGAGCGATGTATTAACACATTGCGGCAATCATTTGTTTTATTGCAGCAACAATCCCCTGATAGTATTGAATATGAGGTTTTTCGAAATGCATTGATAAAAGGTTATGAGTTAACTTTAGAAACATCAGGTAAATTATTAAAAAAAGTGTTAAAGCCTTATTTTTCAAATCCGCAAGAAGTTGAGCAGTTGGTGTTCAAAGATATTTTTCGTTATGCCGCTAAACATCATTTATTATATAAAGACGAAGTAAAACGTTGGTTTGCTTATCGTGATAATCGAAATAGTACCGCACATGATTATGGTATAGGGTTTGCTGAAGAAACATTGAAATTAATCCCGGATTTTTTACAAGATGTAGAGCATTTAGTCGAGATATTGAAACATGCAAAATCTTAATTTAACGGAAGAAGAGTTAAAAGAGGTTTTAAAGATTTTGAAGCCGTTTAGGTTGAATGTAGATATTTTAGCTTATGGTAGTCGTGTGCTTGGTACAAATCATACAACTAGCGATCTAGATTTAGTTATACGTAATAGGACCAATCCTGAAACCGCGTTTAAACAGCTAAACCAGTTAAAGCAAGCCTTTGAGGATAGTCAGTTGCCAATCTTTGTCGATATTACAGATTGGTCGCGGTTACCATTAGACTTTCGCCAGGAAATTCAGAAAAAATATATTGTTATTTAAGCTGAATTATCCCTATATTTTTTTGCTTGGATTTTCGTTGTCATCGTTTTCTATCTGATTATTTATAATATTTAAAGCGACCTTTGCATTCTGCTTTGCTGATTTACTAAAAAACATAAAGCAATCACCTTTTTTTTCTAAATTGTTCATCCATGCCAATAAAGCTAAAGGAATTCCCAATATTGTCAAACAAGCAACGCAGGTTAAGATTGTGGTAGCTACATTTTCTAAGGTATTGAGTTTTGAAATTGATTGTAGATTAAGGATATTTGTTTCGAGTTTACATTTATTAGTCATTAAGTATTGCTTCGCATCATTTAACTTATTATTCGATATCAGTTTTTGAGCCTCACTTAAGATATCATGGATAGTTTTGATATTTTGATTATACTGCGTAAATATTGCTAGATTATTTAGAGAGCTCTTAAGTTGTGTAAGAGCTGATGAGCTTTGAGTATTATCGTCTAATTTTACTGTATCATGTTGCGTTTTGTTGTCCAATTGAATTTCTGGTTTCTGCGTGTCTGCAGATTTGCTGGTTGTTTTTTCAAGTTCGCTTTGCTTAATATGCTGTAAAATTTGCTCAGATCCTGTTTTTTCTGGGCCTGAATCTACTTTAATTACTGTTAGGCTGTGAAGCTTTGCAAAGTTCTCTATTCTGTCATTTCCAACATTTTGTTCTGTATTGTGGTTGTGTTGAATAAGCATAATCTGCGCATTAGGAACTGCTTCTTTAATTATAGGAAGTAAATCTTGCATTTTAATAAAACTTTGCTCATCAGCGTTATCAAAAATCAGTAAGGCATATTTGGCTTTCTTACCATACATTCCTATAAAATGTTTATTTTGGTTATTGAATGGAATATTCCACGACCTATAGGGGACTTTATCAATTTCTTTTGTGTACAAGGCCGGTTGCGTAGTATCTTTTTCAAAGCCGTATATTTTAGCTATTATGTCCGATTGGATTTTATCCATTTTTTGATGGTTGTTTCCGTTGGACCCAGTTACTATTATTTCTACAGATTCATTTTTTATTTGTGACATAGTATAAATAATCCTTCAGTTATAAACTATTTATACTCATATTTTAGCACAAATGAATATTAATTGCACATTTAGTTGGTTTTTTTGTAACAAAAATTTAGAAACATCTTATTTGAGTAAGCGTAGCCCGGATGAAATAACATGAAATCCTGGATTTTCGAAGATCGATTCCCTGGATTACGGCTACGCCTTCATCC
>CAZADN010000180.1:0-4386 GCA_964483895.1 uncultured Legionellaceae bacterium | reverse complement strand
GCATTACTGACGATTGAAAAAAGGCCTGAAGACAAGCAAGCTATTGATGAATGATTTCGTAATGCACATACTCTAAAAAGCATGTCAGCTATGATGAAATTCGAGCAAATTGAAAAACTCTGTCATAACATGGAGGACTTGCTAGATAATGTTCGAAAAAATCGTATTAACATTGTAATTTGTATAGATATTCTTTTAGAAGCATGTGATTTTATCACAAAAAGCATCCAATTACTTGAGACAAATCAACAATTACCTTCAGCTCAGAAATTAATACACAAACTAAATCAGATTTATCTTGGCATCGACAAAAAGACTGAGAATAATTCTGAAATATTTGATATTCCAGCATCTGGACTCAAAATAAGTAAAGTTAGCTCTATTAATATTAAAGTAGACTTACTTGATAGTTTAATGAATTTATCGGAAGAGATTCTAATTACAAAAATGCAAATTGGTATATTAGAGAAGCAAATTAATAATAAAGAGTTGACCACCTCTGTTGAAAACTTAGGACGCTTAATCAGTGATCTACGATTTTTAGCTGTACAAATCAGACTTGTGCCATTAGAGTATATTTTTAACCGTTTTCCAAGAATGGTCAGAGATTTAGCAAAAGAAGAGCATAAAGAAATTGATCTACAAATTCAAGGCTCAAATATAGAACTTGATCGTTCCATCATTGATGAACTAGGTGAGTGTTTAATTCATATTTTGAGAAATGCAATAGATCACGGCATTGAGTCTAAAGAAACGCGTGCAAAAATGAAAAAGTATGATATAGCAACTCTTATGATATATGCACAACGAAAACGCAACTTTGTCTCGATAGAAATAAGTGATGATGGCTCGGGAATAAACGAAGATAAAGTCAAAGAAAAAGCCATTAAAAAAAACTTAATAACAGCAGATGCCAGTCAAGAAGAAATATTACAAAGCATATTTTATGGTTTGAGCACCACCCAAAAAGTAAGTACTATATCAGGTCGTGGTTTTGGCTTAAGAATCGTTAAGCAAAAAATTGAATCTTTAGGCGGCACCATAGAAGTATTTTCAAAGCCAGGCAAAGGAGCCACATTTGTACTGCAAGTGCCGCTAACCTTGGCTATTATTCGTGCGTTATTTGTTGAGGTTCATCAAACCATCTATGCAATTCCTATTACAAATATTATACGTTTAGTAAAAATTCCTAAAAGTAAAATCAACCGTGTAATGCATAAAGAGGCGATTGTAATAGATGGGCAAGAAATCATTATTCTGCGGCTTAATAAATTATTTAACAATCATGAAACAGAACTAGATAAGGTACCGATAGTTATTGTCCATTATCAAAATCGGCTGATAGGAATTGCAGTAGATAGATTTGATATAATGGACGATATAGTTATTAAACCAATGTGTAGCGTTGTAAAAAATAACCAATTTTTTTCTGGTTTAACAGTAATTGGGAGCGGGCTTGTTGTATTGATTTTAGATATCGCAAGCATAAGTAGATCTGCATTTAAATCGCATGCTAAATTCATAGACAGATGAAGGAGAAACAAACATGAAACTTGACCTTCTAAAATTCAAACATTTATCGCAGATTTCCGCAGATAATGCCGCCAACTCATTAACAAAGTTTACTGGCATAAAAACTAAAATAAATATTGTCAGTATTTTACTTAACAATTTAACTAATAAATTTGAAGGTATTAACGACGACAGCTTCGTCACAAGTATACAATTACCAATCAGTGGTGACGTAAATGGCTCTACTTTGATATTATTTTCGAATAATGTTGCCATGCAATTATCTAAAATTCTTACTAAACAAACTAGTTCATCAGTAAACGAATTTACTGATATTGAAGTTTCAGCTTTAAAAGAAGTAGCTAATATCCTTTGCGGTAGTTTTTTTACGGTGATGTCAAATCAATTAAAAATACATATTGTCGAGCACTTACCGTTATTTAGCTTCAAAAATTTATCGACAACATTACAAGACTTACACGCAAAACTACATGAAGATAATGCCATACTTATTCAAATTAACTTTGAACTGCAAGACTCTACAGTTTTAGGCTATATAATATTCGTATTTGGTTTTAAGGAAATACAGCTACTCTCTGAGAAATTAAGACTATATAAAATATGATGATATCTTAATCTTGAAAGATGTCTATTCAAATAATCTCAAACTTCCAAGAAGTGGTAGGCCGTGTAGGGATCGAACCTACGACCAAAAGATTAAGAGTCTTCTGCTCTACCAGCTGAGCTAACGGCCCAAAAACACTTGATAAATTATATATAATTTGCGTTTAAGTTTCCACAAATAATTTAAGATATTCCAATAAAAGCACAATCTAAATATATATATGAATATTCTGAATTCGTAGAATTAATTCTAGTAATCTAATTTTATAAATACTATGATTATCACTTAATAGCAAAAATTTACTACTAGCAACAAGCATCTTTGCATGTACTTCTAAAATTTGTACATTAAAAATCTCTGCAGTTTGTTCTAGGTTTATTTTAGCATTCTTTGATTTAGGACTGTCCGTAAGTTGCTTAAGATTATAATCGACTTTAGTAGCGATTAATAATACATCCTCACAATATTTTTTAAATAACTCGCATACATCGTGATTAATCGTATCATCCAATAGATCACTATAACCTTGAATTGATGCTAGAATATTATTTAAATCATGTAAAGTTTTATTGATTTTATTTATTGCTGATTCTTGCTTAGATAAGGCTTTTATTTTTTTATATTTTTCACTGTTTTTTTCATAAAACAACCTTGCTTCATATTCAGTTATAGGTTTAGAAAAGTAATAACCTTGCCCGTATTCACAGCCAAGTTCTTGCAAGTATAAAGCTACTTCAGCAGACTCAATCCCTTCAGCAATAGTATTTACTTTAAAAGATTTTGATAATGAAAGTATGGATTTTATAACCTGACAATCTACCTCATAAAGCATAATATCTCTGACAAATGTTTTATCAATTTTAATTATATCAACCGGCAAGGATTTAATTCTATTTAGCGAAGAATATCCTGCCCCAAAATCATCAATCGATATTTTTATCCCAGCATGAGAGAGCTCATGTAAATTTTTATCAGCGGTAACAGCATCATTCATAATAGCAGTTTCTGTTAATTCAATATTAAGGTACCGTGGTGAAACATTAAATTTTTTCAAACAATTTAATATTTTATGAGGAAATCCTAGTTGCATTATATCAACTGATGACAAATTTATAGATAATGAAATATCCAAGTTATATTTTTCATGCCATGTTGATATAGTAGCTATAGCATGCTCAATAACCCAGTCACTAATTTCGGATATTAACGAGCTTGTTTCTGCAATTTTAATAAATATTTCTGGTTCAATGTCCCCTAGGATAGGAGAATGCCAACGAACTAACACTTCAAACCCAACAACTTTTCGAGTTTTAAGTTCAATTATTGGTTGAAATAATAAACTAAGCTCGTTATTTGCGATAGCGAAATGTAAATGATTCTCTATAGATAATAATCTCTTTCTTTGTTCATCTATATCTTTTTGAAAATATTGATAACTATTTCTTCCTTGCTTTTTAGCATTATAAAGTGCGATTTCAGCGTTTTGCATTATCTCATATGCAGTCAAATCATCGCTGGTAAAAGAAGCTATACCAATACTTAAACTTACTCTAATGTTTATTCCGCCAATATTAAAAGGATATTTAGATATTGAGTTAAGTTGACTCGCAAATTTTCCACAATCTGTAATATCACTAAAAGAGGTAATTATTCCAAATTCATCGCCACTAAATCTAGCTAGGAAATCATCTTTACCCAAATTATGCTGAATCCATTGGCTTACTGAAATTAGAAGTAGATCTCCAATATTATGCCCATATAAATCGTTTACAGAATTAAATTTATCAAGATCTAAAAAAATTACTGCAAAGTTTTCTTGCTTATTAGCAATCATCTCATTAATTTTAGATTGAAAGTAGATTTTATTCGGTAAAGTAGTCAAACTATCTGTATTAGCAATATCAATTAACTTCTTAGTAAGATCAGCGTTTTTTTCAAGTAATTGTTCATAATTAACAATATCAAACTGTTGCTCTTTTATTTTATTCTCGATTGAGGCAGTAGTTGCTTTACTAACGATAATTTGGGTTAATTTAGCAATATTTTTTTCTAATTTATTAACAGTTTTCTTTTTCTCAACAGTATTTCTGATAATTCTTAATATAGCACCTTTATTTTTTTCACCATTAATTATATACCCATCTATTCCTTTACTAATAGTGCCAAACGCTATTTCTTCATGTTTTATATCTGTAACTAATAAAATTGCTAAATCTGGAAATTCATGGTGAATTGTGTAAACACTTTCT
>CAZADN010000179.1:0-4403 GCA_964483895.1 uncultured Legionellaceae bacterium | reverse complement strand
ATGTACAAATCAGCTTAGATGATTAAGAAGTATAAATTAAATAATTTGCTGTAAATATAAATAATAAGCAGCTTACGTATATTAAGAGGTGTGAAATGATCGGTTTACTAGGCCGTAAGGTCGGCATGACAAGAGTGTTTACCGAAGAAGGAAACTCTATACCAGTCTCGGTTGTAGAGATTACTCCTAATCGTGTATCACAAATAAAAACAGTTGAAACTGATGGTTATTGTGCTGTGCAACTTACGGCGGGTCAGAAGAAATCTAGCCGAGTTAATAAACCAATGACTGGACACTATTTAAAAGCTAAAGTAGAGGCTGGCTCTATAGTAAGCGAATTCAGAACAAATAGTGATGCTGAATACCAGTGCGGACAAGAAATTAATGTTGCTGATGTTTTTGCAGATGGTCAGTATGTTGACGTTTCTGCAGTAAGCAAAGGTAAGGGTTTTGCTGGTACAGTTAAAAGACATAACTTTAGAACTCAAGATGCTACTCATGGTAATTCACGTTCGCATCGTGTTCCTGGTTCTATTGGTCAAAACCAAACTCCAGGTAGAGTATTTAAAGGGAAAAAAATGGCAGGGCAGATGGGTAATAAAAATTGCACTGTTCAGTCATTGCAGATTGTAAGCGTAAACAAAGAAAAAAATTTGATTCTTATTAAAGGTGCAATACCCGGATTTCCAGGATCTAAAGTTGCTATAAAACCCGCGATTAAGAAGCAAGATGGGAGTAAATAATGCAATCTAATCTTATAGACACAAATACTGAAATATCATTAAATCCATTAGTATTTGGCACTGAATTTAATGAAGGGCTTATTCACCAAGCAGTTGTTGCTGTAATGAATGGCGCTAGATCAGGAAATAGTGCACAAAAAACTAGAGCAGAAGTTCGCGGTGGTGGCAGAAAGCCTTGGAATCAAAAAGGTTCTGGTAGAGCAAGAGCTGGTACAATAAGAAGTCCAATTTGGAGATCAGGCGGTGTTACATTTGCTTCTAAAAAGCGAGATTATTCACAAAAACTAAATAAAAAAATGTACAAATGCGCTATTCGTAGTATAATCTCCGAACTTATACGAAAAGGTAACTTGATTATAGTTAGTGATTTTAAGTGTGACTCACTTAAAACCAAAGAATTTCTAACTAAAATGCAAGAGTTTAAGCTTGATAATGCGCTAGTAGTATTAACAGAAATTGGTGATAACGAATATTTAGCTTCCCGAAATCTGTTCCAATATGAAGTTGCAGAAGTAGATGAATTAGATCCAGTGTTGTTACTTAGATATAAAAATGTGGTAATGACTGAAGGAGCTGTCAGAATGTTGGAGGAACAATTACTATGAATCCTGAAAAAATATTGATGGTGTTAAAAGCACCACATACCTCTGAAAGATCTACATTTTTGGCAGATAAACTAAATCAGTACACTTTTAAAGTGTTAAAAACTGCTAACAAATTAGAAATTAAACATGCAGTGGAAAAACTTTTTGATGTAAAAGTTAAAAATGTTACAGTCATGAATGTAAAAGGTAAGCAAAAGCGCTTTCGTCAAATGCTTGGTAAAAGAAGTGACTGGAAGAAAGCACTAGTATCGCTAGAACAAGGTCATGAAATTGACTTTACAGTGACAGAATAAGGTAGAGATAAAATGGCATTAGTAAAATCAAAACCAACATCACCTGGTAGACGTGGACAAGTTAGAGTAGTACATAAACACATCCATAAGGGTAAGCCACATAAGGCGTTGACTCAATCGCTGGCTAAAACAGGTGGTAGAAATAACTATGGTCGTATTACAGTCCGTCACATTGGTGGTGGAGAAAGAAATCATTATCGACTAATAGATTTTAAAAGAACTAAAGATCAAATACCTGCTAAGGTTGAAAGAATTGAATACGATCCTAACCGTTCTGCTTTAATAGCATTGCTATTGTACGCAGATGGAGAAAGAAGATATATAATAGCTCCTGAAGGCTTAGAAGTTGGCAAGCAGGTTGTAAGTGGCGAAGATTCTCCAATTAGCGTTGGTAACTGTCTTCCACTTAAAAATATTCCACTTGGTACAGTGATACATTGTGTTGAGCTTAAACCAGGTAAAGGTGCACAGTTCCTAAGAAGTGCTGGGACTAGTGGACAATTAGTTGCTAAAGAAGGTGCATATGCAACTTTAAGACTAAAATCCGGCGAAATGCGTAAAATCTTAATTACATGCCGTGCTGTAATTGGTGTAGTTAGTAATAGTGAACACAATTTACGTTCTTTAGGTAAAGCCGGTGCAACAAGATGGCGCGGTATTCGTCCGACTGTAAGAGGTGTCGCGATGAACCCAGTTGACCACCCACATGGTGGTGGTGAAGGTAAGACTTCTGGTGGACGCCATCCGGTAACTCCATGGGGTGTACCAACTAAAGGGTACAAAACTAGAAGTAACAAACGGACTGACAAATTTATAGTCAGAAGACGTAAAAAGAAATAATTAAGAGGGTAATATAGTGGCACGTTCTATACGAAAAGGTCCATTTGTTGATTTGCACTTATTAAATAAAGTTGAAACAGCAATAAAATCTAACTCTAAAAAACCAATAAAAACTTGGTCTAGAAGATCAACAATTATTCCAGATATGATTGGTCTAACAATTGCTGTGCATAATGGCAGAGATCATGTTCCTGTTTTCATCACAGATAACATGGTTGGTCATAAGCTAGGTGAATTTGCAGCAACGCGAACTTTTAAAGGCCATTCTGGTGATAGAAAGGCAAAAGGTAAATAAGGGGTATGATGATGGAAGTTTCAGCAAGTTTAAAAAATGCTGCATTGTCAGCTCAAAAGGGTCGTCTTGTAGCAGATATGATTAGAGCTGTGGAAGTATCTAAAGCAGTTGATATTTTGAAATTTACTCAAAAGAAAGGTGCACGGATAATCCTTAAGGTATTAGAATCAGCGATTGCAAATGCTGAGAATAATAATGGTGTGGATATTGATGAACTTTACGTAAGTAAAATTTGTGTTGATGAAGCCGCATCCTTTAAACGTACTAGTGCTAGAGCAAAAGGTCGCGCAAATAGAATTGTTAAGCGTAATTGCCACATCACTATTAAAGTATCTGACGAGGTTTAAATATGGGACAAAAAGTTAATCCTATTGGTATACGCTTAGGAATAAATAAAGAATGTAATTCTAACTGGTATGCGACAAAGAATTATGCTGAGTTATTAAATCAAGATATTGACCTACGTAAGGATCTTAAGAAAAGACTTATGTCAGCTGCTATCAGTAGAATACAAATATCTAGACCAGCTAATAATGCCGTTGTCACTATATACTCTGCAAGACCTGGTGTTTTGATCGGTAAAAAAGGCGGCGGAATTGAAGGTCTTAAAGCTGAAATATCTGAAAAGCTTGGCGTGCCAGTACATTTGAACGTAGAAGAAGTACGTAAGCCAGATTTAGATGCAACTTTAGTTGCTGAAAGTATAGCTCAACAGTTAGAACAACGAGTTATGTTTAGACGTGCGATGAAAAGAGCTGTTACATCCGCGATGAAAAGTGGAGCAAAAGGTATCAAAATTTGTGTTAGCGGTCGTCTTGGTGGTGCGGAAATTGCTCGTAGTGAATGGTATAAAGAAGGTCGTATACCATTACATACTTTTAGAGCGGACATTGATTATGGAACAGCTGAATCCAAAACTACTTATGGAATTATTGGCATAAAAGTATGGATTTTTAAAGGTGAGACTACTTCGCACAAAAGCCGTAAAGCTGATTCTGAGTAAAGAATAAAAGACTGGGGTTAACTAATTATGATGCAGCCAAAACGAACAAAATATAGAAAGCAGATGAAAGGCCGTAACCGCGGATTAGCTCACAGAGGAAATATGGTGAGCTTCGGTGAGTTCGGTTTAAAAGCGTGTGAAAGAGGTAGATTAACAGCACGCCAAATAGAAGCAGCACGCCGTGCGTTAACAAGACATATTAAACGTGGTGGTAAAGTGTGGATCAGAGTATTTCCTGATAAACCAATTACTCAAAAGCCTTTAGAAGTCCGTCAAGGTAAAGGTAAGGGTAGTGTTGAATATTGGGTAGCACAAATACAACCAGGTAAAATCCTGTTTGAAATGGAAGGTGTTACACGCGAATTGGCAATTGAAGCTTTTGATTTAGCAAAAGCAAAATTACCATTTAAAGTAGTTTTTGAAGATCGGAAGGTGATGTGATGAAAAATATTGAAGATCTTAGACAGATGACGAAGGAAGAGCTTGAAGCGGAAATATTGGAATTAAGAAAAAAACAGTTTAAACTTCGTTTGCAGAAAGCTAATTCTGAATTAGGCAAAACACATGTTATTAAACTTGCAAGAAGAACTATCGCAAGGATTAAAACCATATTAAGTGAAAAGG
>CAZADN010000178.1:0-4413 GCA_964483895.1 uncultured Legionellaceae bacterium | reverse complement strand
TATATGAGCTATCCTGTAAAAATGTATCATCGCTTTATAAAGTATCATAATTTATGGCAAAAATAAGATGTGCAGTAATTGGCGTCGGTTATTTAGGGCGTTTTCATGCTCAAAAATATAAATTATTAGAAAATGCGGAACTAATTGGAGTTAGTGATGTAAATCACTCAACTTGCGATGCAGTTGCCAATGAACTACAGGTTCCTGGTTTCTCTAATTACCATGACTTACTAGATAAAGTAGATGCTGTAAGTATCTCTGCGACCACCAGCGCGCATTATGCTATCGCCAAAGATTGCTTAGAAAAAGGCATTCATTGTTTAATTGAAAAACCAATTACTCGCACGCAAGCAGAAGCATCTGAATTAATTGCTATTGCTAAAAAAAACAATGCCAAACTCCAAGTTGGACATTTAGAAAGATTTAACGCCGCACATTTGGCCCTTGCCCCATACTTAGATAATCCTCTATATATTGACTCACAACGCCTCGCGCCATTTAATCCACGCGGTACTGATGTAAATGTAATTTTAGACCTAATGATTCATGATATTGATATTATCCAAAACATAGTTAAAAGCCAAATTATTAAAATTGATGCGCAAGGTGCGCCTGTGTTATCTTCAGAAATTGATATCGCTAATGCCCGCATAACTTTTGCAAATCAATGTGTTGCCAGTGTTACTGCGAGCCGCGTAAGCTTTAATACAGAGCGTAAAACCCGTATTTTTCAATCTGAATCATTCATATCAATTGATTACCATCTTAAAAAGCTTGGCGTCTTTACCAAAGGTGATGGTGAAATGTTCCCAGGCATCGCAAATATATCCCAAAATGAAACCCAATTTGCAAATTCAGATGCCCTACTTACGCAAATTAGCGCATTTTTAGAAGCCATTCAAAATAATACCGAACCATTAGTAAGCGGTGAAGATGGCGCAACCGCATTGGATACAGCTTCGCAAATTTCCGAGCAAATCAATAATAATTTAAGTATGAAATATGCAAGAGCCTAAAAAAATCGTCATTGTAGCCGGGGAAGAATCAGGCGATATTCATGCCGCAGACTTCATCAAAGAGCTTAAAGAAATTTATCCAAATCTTAAACTTAGTGGGATTGGTGGTAAACGCATGCAAGCTTTAGGCGTTGAAATAGTTAATGATTTAGCTAACTATGGCGTAACTGGCTTAACTGAAGTTTTTAAGCAAATCTTTAAAATTAAAAAAGCTTTTAAAGATATTCAAAAACATCTAACTAAAGAACGCCCAGATTTATTAATATTAGTCGACTACCCTGGATTTAACTTACGTCTTGCTAAATATGCAAAACAAGTACTAGGCCTTAAGGTAATCTATTATATAAGCCCGCAAGTTTGGGGCTGGAAAATGAACAGAGTAAATACTATACGCGCTAATGTCGATAAAATGGCGGTGATTTTACCATTTGAAAAACAAATTTATACAAAGGCAAATGTTCCGGTAGAGTTTGTAGGCCATCCTCTTATTAAAACCGTTAAAGTTAACCAATCTATTACTGAGATTAAAGAAAAATTTAATTTAAGCCAAGATAAATTAATTTGCGCAATGCTCCCAGGAAGTCGCAAAAACGAAATTAAACAACTTATGCCAATTCTTTGTAAAACCGCCAAAAATCTTTTAAACCTATATCCAAACTTACACTTTGTAATACCAATTGCCGAAAGTGTTGATAAAGAAATGGTTGCATCTTATATTAATGAACTTCAAAACAACTTTACACTTATAAGAGGCAAAGCAATTGAAACATTATACTGCAGCGATATTGCCGTTGTCTGCTCTGGAACTGCATCATTTGAATGCGCACTCTTAGCCAAACCAATGTGTATTATTTATAAAGTATCCTGGCTAACCTATTACGCTGCAACGAAATTTATTTTGGTGAAATTTTTAGGTCTTTGTAATTTATTAGCAAATAAGATGGTTGTCCCTGAACTATTACAATATGATTGCAATCATACAGAATTAACTAAAACGGTATCGGAACTTATTTCCAATCATGAATTAACTACGAAAATGGTAAAAAACTTAGAATTAATTAAACAAGAGCTATCAACAAATCAAGCAGACATTACCATTAGTAAATTAATAGCAAAGGAACTTGCATAAGTCTAACTCATATGGTTTAATTTATTTATGAACAATTATATTGATATTCAACACGCAACTCTAAAGCCCATTGACATTACAGATGAGCAACTTTTAAAATGGGCTAATCTCACGCTAAGGGATGAAATAGATAATGCTGAACTAACTATCCGTTTAGCAGATATTGATGAGATCATGCAATTAAACACCACCTATCGTCAACAAAATAAACCTACAAATGTCTTAGCATTTCCTGCAAATCTCCCAGATAACATTAGCTTAGATACTCCTTTGTTAGGTGATATTATTATTTGTCCAGATGTTGTATATGAAGAATCGCAACAACAACACAAAAGCATTGAATCACATTTTGCGTTAATGGTTATCCATGGAATATTACATTTATTAGGCTATGATCATATTGATGATAAAGATGCCGAAATTATGCAAGCCAAAGAAATTAATTTATTAAAGGAAATAGGTTTTGCCAACCCCTATTTAGAGGAAGAGAATGAAATTTAGCAAAATATTGAACTTATGGAAAAGAAAGCTAGTAAAAAAATTAGAAGTATATCCAGAAACCAAAGAAGAACTAATAACCATCCTGAGAAAAGCCGAAGAACATAACATAATAGATGCCGAAATTTTAGCAGTAATAGAGCGAACTATTACCTTTAATACATTGCAAGTTAGAGACATCATGTTACCTAAAAAGCAAATGATTTATGTCAATAAAAACGCTGAACTACCAAGTATAATAAAAATTGTCACTGAATCAGGGCACTCACGATTTCCAGTTAAAGATGAAAGTGACGACTCAATTATTGGCATTTTACATGCAAAAGATTTACTAAGATTTCAAATAACACATGACGCCGAAATGGATTTAACCGACATCATGCGTATATCTCCAATAGTCCCAGAAAGCATGCGCCTTGATTCATTGTTAAATGAATTTAAAAATAACCGCAATCATATGGCAATTGTTGTAGATGAATATGGTGTTGCCTCTGGATTTGTCACAATTGAAGATCTCATCGAGCAAATTGTTGGCGATATAGCGGATGAATTTGATATTGATGAAGAAGCATATATAAAATCGCATGGGGATAAAAATTATTTAATCAAAGCCCATATGCCTATTGATGAATTTAATGAACAAATGCATGCTAATTTTAGTGATAAAATTTATGATACAATTGGTGGAATAATCGTAGCCCAATTCGGCCGTCTACCCCAAACTCTAGAAACTATTAACATAGATGGATTCGAATTCATTATTAAAAGCGCTGACGCAAGAAGCATCCATTTAATCGAATGTTTTGATAAAAGAAATAAAGAATAAAATCAAGAATCATAAGGTGTAACATGTTAGATATAAAATATATAATCGAAAATCCTGATGAAGTTAGACAAAGCATCAAAAACCGTAATGTTGAAGATAAATTAGACGAGCTATTGAGCGCATATAGCAATCGTAAAGATAAGATTTTAATCTTAGAAAACAAACGCGCAGAGGCAAATCGTATTGCCAAAGAAATTCCTACACTTAAAGATGCGGAAAAACAAACTTTAATTCAAACGGGACGCGCCCTAAATCAAGAAATTTCCAAACTTGAAGAAGAGTTAAATAAAATAGAAGAATCTTATCAGCAATTATTACTAACCATTCCTAATAAATTAGCTGAAGACACACCACTTGGTATTGATGATACTGAAAATGTGGTAGTTAAAACTCATTTAACACCTAAAAAATTTGATTTTACGGTTAAAGATCATGTAGAAATTGGTCGCGATTTAGATTTAATCGATTTTGAAACTGGTGCTAAAGTTGCTGGTTCAAAATTTTACTTTTTAAAAAATGATGCTGTAATGCTTGAGCTTTCTTTGAAATTATTTGCCATGCAAATCGCTGCAAGCTTTGGGTATTCTATGTTAATTACCCCAGATCTTGCTCGTCAATCAATCTTAACTGGCGCAGGATTTTCTCCTAGAGGCGATGAGTCAAATATTTATAACTTAGAAGATTTAGACTTAAGTTTAATCGCAACAGCTGAAATACCAATTGCAGGCATTCATGCCGACTCTATAATTGATGAAAGCAGTCTTCCATTTAAATACGTCGCAGAGAGTCATTGCTTCAGACGCGAGGCTGGTTCTTCTGGACGGGAAAGCAAGGGCTTATATAGAGTTCATCAATTTTCAAAAATTGAATTATTTCAAATTACTAAGCCAGAAGATGCAGAACTTGCTTTAGAAGAAATATTAAAAGTTGAAGAAACTATATAT
>CAZADN010000177.1:0-4422 GCA_964483895.1 uncultured Legionellaceae bacterium | reverse complement strand
AGATAAGGAGAAAAAAATATGGTGTATAAATTCCCAAAATTTAGTAAGGCTTTAGCTGAAGATCCCTCGACAAGACGAATCTGGTACGGTATTGCTACATCTCATGACTTTGAAAGTCATGATGCAATGACTGAAACAAAACTTTATCAAAAAATCTTTGCTTCGCACTTTGGTCACATTGCGATCATTTTCTTATGGACAGCAGGTAATCTTTTCCACGTTGCATGGCAAGGAAACTTTGAAGCTTGGGTGTTAAATCCCCTTAAAGTTCGACCAATTGCTCACGCAATTTGGGATCCTCATTTTGGACAGACAGCTTATAAAGCTTTCTTAAAAACTTCAAGTCCAGCTAACTTAGCGTTATCTGGTGTATATGAATGGTGGTATACAATTGGATTAAGAACTAATAATGATTTATATCAAGGTTCTTTCTTTTTAATTGTATTGTCTAGTTTACTTTTATTTGCTGGTTGGTTACATCTTCAACCTTCTTTTAGACCTGGATTAGATTGGTTTAAAGCAAATGAATATCGTTTAAATCATCACTTATCTGGATTATTTGGTTTTAGCTCACTAGCTTGGACTGGTCATTTAGTTCACGTTGCTATTCCAGAATCACGTGGCACACATGTTGGTTGGGATAATTTCTTAACTGTTTTACCACACCCAGCAGGCTTAACTCCATTCTTTAGTGGAAATTGGAAAGCTTATGCTCAAGATCCAGATACAGCATCACATATCTTTGGTTCTGCTGAAGGATCAGGGACTGCTATCTTAACATTCCTTGGTGGATTCCACCCACAAACAAAATCATTATGGTTAACAGATATGGCTCATCACCATTTAGCTATTGCTGTAGTGTTTATTGTTGCAGGTCATATGTATAGAACTAACTGGTTAATTGGACATCAAATGAAATTAATTCTTGATGCACATAGACCACCTGCAGGAAGATTAGGGATTGGTCATATTGGATTATATGAAACAATTACAAATTCATTACATTTCCAATTAGGTTTAGCATTAGCTGCTCTTGGTGTTGCAACATCATTAACAGCACAGCACATGTATGCTATACCTCCTTATGCTTTCTTAGCAAATAATTTCCCTACTCAAGCTGCTTTATATACTCATCATCAATATATTGCAGGTTTTCTTATGGTAGGTGCATTTGCACATGGGGCTATTTTCTTTGTTCGTGATTACGATCCAGCAGTAAATAGTAGAAATGGTGAAAAGAACGTTTTAGCTAGAATGTTAGAACATAAAGAAGCGATTATTTCGCACTTAAGTTGGGTAAGTCTATTCTTAGGTTTCCACACTTTAGGAATTTATGTTCATAATGATGTTGTTGTTGCATTTGGTCAACCAGAAAAACAAATTCTTGTTGAACCATTATTTGCAGAATGGATTCAGTCAGCATCAGGTAAAAACCTTTATAACTTTGATGTTTTATTAGCTTCAAGTAGCAGTTCAGCAAGCCAAGCAAGTAGTCAATTATGGCTACCAGGCTGGTTAAGTGCAATTAATGATGGTAATAACTCATTATTCTTACCTATTGGGCCAGGAGATTTCTTAGTTCACCATGCAATTGCTTTAGGTTTACATACTACAACTTTAATCCTTGTAAAAGGGGCCTTAGATGCACGTGGATCTAAATTGATGCCTGATAAAAAAGATTTTGGTTACAGTTTCCCTTGTGACGGACCTGGTCGTGGTGGTACTTGTGATATCTCAGCGTGGGATGCATTTTACCTTGCAATGTTCTGGATGCTTAATACAATTGGTTGGGTTACATTCTATTGGCATTGGAAACATTTAACACTATGGCAAGGAAACCAAAGTCAATTTAATGAATCTTCTAATTATCTAATGGGATGGTTAAGAGATTATTTATGGTTAAACTCTTCTCCATTGATTAATGGTTACAATCCGTTTGGAATGAACTCATTATCTGTTTGGGCTTGGATGTTCTTATTCGGTCATTTAGTCTGGGCAACAGGTTTCATGTTCTTAATTTCTTGGCGTGGTTATTGGCAAGAATTAATTGAAACTATTGTTTGGGCACATGAACGTACTCCACTTGCAAACTTAGTTCGTTGGAAAGATAAACCAGTTGCTCTATCGATTGTACAAGCACGTCTTGTAGGTTTAGCACATTTCAGTGTAGGTTATATATTAACATATGCTGCATTTGTTATTGCTTCAACTATTGGAAAATTAGGTTATTAGATATAATTAAATAACTAAGGAGACATTAAATCTCCTTAGTTATTTTTTAAAAAATTTAATATTATCAAAAATTTTATGGCTAAACTAAGTGTTATTAAAAGACAATTGAAAAGAGAATATCTTGTTCAAAAATATTCTGAAATTAGACAAAAATTAAAAGCTGAGTTAAAACTATCGACTTCTTTTAAAAATAAATTAGAATTACAAAATAAATTACAAAAATTACCAAGAGACAGTTCAAAAACGCGTTTAAAAAATCGTTGCTGGAAAACTGGTCGTGGTCACAGTGTTTTTAGAGATTTTGGGCTTTGTCGACATGCTGTAAGAGAAATGGCCAATCAAGGGCTATTACCAGGTGTTGTAAAATCAAGTTGGTAAAAAATAAAAAATTAGTTAAATCCTCCAGAGATGAAAAAAATCTCTGGAAGATTTATAAAGAAAAACTAGTTTAAGCTTGGCCTCGGCGATATTGGAAATATGCTGAAACAAAAAGGCCTATTAACGTAACTGTTATCAATCCTAAAACGATTCCAAATAAGAGAGGTTCAATCATACTATTGCTCTATGCATAATTTTAAGAAATCGTTTGATTTCTTTATTTGTAATTTATCTAAAGCCTACTGCTGCTTGCCAAACAAACGCTAAAAGTAAGAATAAAACAGGAATTACAGGTAGAATATCTACTATTGGGCTAAAAACAGCAAACACATCTGGTAATTTCGCAAGAAAAAGTTGACTCATGCCTAATAACCTTCTTATTCAACTACAAAGGATTTTTTTTATAAAAGATTTTTTCGAAATAATTTTTTTAGATAATTTTCTAATAGTCTAGATTAATATTTTTCATTTTATCTTTCTTTTAATCTAGTTAAACAATTTTAAATTAGTCTTTTTGAAAAATATTCTGCTTTTTTAACGCTATCTACTTATATGATTAGCACTACAACATTAGTTATTATACACTACTTTCGATGACTTAGGGGGAATATTTATAGTTAGTCTTGTTCAAATTCTTACTTTATTATTTCTTCTTTTTTCACTTCTTGTTGTAATTGCAAGTCCTATATTATTTGCTTCTGGTGATAAGTCGGAAAAATATAAAGCAACAGTCTCCAGTTTAGCTACTTTATGGGGTGGTATTGTATTTTTAACAAGAATCACAAATTCATTTTTATAAAATTGATTAAAGCTAGTGAAGGGAATTGAACCCCCAACCTACTGATTACAAGTCAGTTGCTCTACCAGTTGAGCTACACCAGCAATAAAACCACACCTTTTGGTGTGGGTAAAATTTTTATTAATTCTATTGGTATTACTTTATGCGGATGGAGAGACTCGAACTCTCAAGGAGTGACCCACTGGATTCTAAGTCCAGCGCGGCTACCAATTTCGCCACATCCGCTTTTTGTAAACCGAATCGAACCTAACTTTACCTTTAACCTATTGAAGTTAATCGTATTTGTAGTACTTATTAGATTATTAATAATTATTGTAATATATAATTTAAGAACCGTCTAGATTAAATAAGACCTACAATTTAAAAATTTTTATTTTTCTTAATTAAAAAAGTTTAAACTTTTTTATTAAAAAGATCATAATTCAGTGAAAAAATAAAATTTAATCGATAATAAATAATCAATGGACTATAATATTAGTAAAACAAACTGAAAGGAGAAATAAGATGTCACATTCTGTTACCATGTTTAATCAGTTTAGCTTAAAAAATATGGTTTTTATATTAGTAAATTACTCTAACCAAACAAACACAAAAATTCGTATTAGAAAAAATGAAATCTTAACAAAGAGTAATGATTTTTCTGGATATCAATTAACAAAAGAAAACAAACTAACTTTTATTGATAATCATTTAAATTTAAATTCAAAAAAATTTGTTAATGAATATTTAAAAGAATTAAAGCAAATTGAAGTTAAATCACAATTAAAAGTTAAAGAAATTCAAAAATTAAGTCGTTCAAATAAATCACGTATTTTAACTACAAAATTAACTATGGTAAATGCTTAAATAGAGTAATTTTCCTTATTTTCTAAATGAAAAGATTAGGTTTTAATCTAATCTTTTCAAAAAATTAGTAAAATAGCCGATAATAGATGTACAAGCGTCTTTAGTTCAGTTGGTAGAACGTAGGTCTCCAAAACCTAATGTCGAGGGTTCAAGTCCTTCAAGGCGTG
>CAZADN010000176.1:0-4436 GCA_964483895.1 uncultured Legionellaceae bacterium | reverse complement strand
TGCAAGCGCTCTCCCAGCTGAGCTATAACCCCTTTAAGACTGCAAAGTATATTGAATAAGGGTTGTGGATGTCAATAACTTTATTCAGCTAAAACTTTAGATCTAAGGTTAAGTAAAATGTGAACTAGATTATTAGAACCATTTGTAAAAATGCCTAATTTATCTATTAAATTTGTGTAATTATTCTGAATTACAGTTAATAATTCTTGCGCTGTATAAATATTAGCAAAAGTTAGTTTATGGTTTTCATTGTCTGAAGATCTAAGTTTTCCTTTGTCGCCGTATTTGTCTAGATAATCGTCTTGCATCTGGAATAAAATTCCTAATTGTTCGGCGAATTTGGTTAATGACTCAGAAACGTTTGGCGCAGTTTCAGTAGATGCTAACGTCATTTTAATACATGCAGCGATTAATTTTCCTGTTTTAAGCGAGTGTATATGGATTAGTGTGTTTTCATCTATAGAGTCTTTGGTAAGTTCTGTCATATCGAGACTTTGGCCACTTACCATGCCAGATGGGCCACAGGCTAATAAGAGCTCGTGGGTTATTTTCAGTACTTTGTCAGCAGAAATATATTTGGGTAACATAGTTACTAAAACATCAATTGCTAAAGTCTGAATTGCATCACCTGCTAAAATTGCTGTTGCTTCATCAAAGGCACGATGGCAACTTAATTTATCACGGCGATAATCGTCATCATCCATAGCTGGTAAATCATCATGAACCAAGGAAAATGAATGCATTAATTCGATGGATGCTGCAATAATATCTAAAACTTCTAGGGGTATGTTTAAAATTTCCCCACAAAGATAAACTAATACAGGCCTAAATCTTTTACCACCAGGAAATACTGAATATAAAATTGCGTTTTTTAGTTTGGTTGCTGGAATGTCAGTATTTGTAATAATGTTATGTAAAAATTCATTATGCCTATCAATGTAATTATTTATGATATTATCATTCTTCATTTGATTCATCTTTTTTATTTAACGGGTTTGCTAAAATCTCAATTTTTTGTTCTGCTTGAGTTAGTTTCTCTTGGCACATTCTAGCTAAAGAAACACCTTTTTCAAATTGTTTTAATGATTCGTCTAAAGATAAATCGCCTTTTTCAAGTAAAGATACAATTTCTTCAAGCTCTTGGATAGACTTTTCAAAAGATATTGCTTTTGTCATTTTATTCATAACCATTTAGAATAATTAGATTGATGATTATAGCGAATGATAACACAAAGAGAAATTAATTCTATGAAAGTTAAAACAAGTTTTGTTTGTAATAAATGCGCGAGTGTTTTTAGTAAATGGTCTGGGCAATGTGGAAACTGTGGAGATTGGAATACGATATATGAAGAGATTAATAAACCGCAGACTAGATTTAATAATTATGCTAACGCTCATTCTAATATTACGACAATAGAGGAAGTAAATATTGATAAAGAAATACGTCTTGATTGTGGTTTAAATGAGTTAAATCGAGTTTTAGGTGGGGGTCTTGTAGAAGGCTCGGTGGTATTGGTTGGGGGTGACCCTGGAATTGGTAAATCAACTTTATTGCTGCAAAGCATAGCTTATTTATCGACTAAAGATAAAGTATTATATGTAACAGGTGAAGAGTCATTACAGCAAGTCGCGATGCGCGCAAGAAGATTAAATTTACCTTTAGGAGGGTTAAGATTACTTGCTGAGACGCATATTGAATCAATTTTAAATCATATTAAGCAAGATAAACCACGCGCGGTTGTTATTGATTCGATTCAAACTATTTATTCAGATGAAATTTCATCAGCACCAGGAGGTGTTAGTCAAGTGCGAGAGGTTACTGCAAAATTGGTTAGTTTTGCAAAGACTCACAATGTTGCTGTGTTTTTAGTAGGACATGTTACTAAAGATGGATCTCTTGCAGGTCCCAGAGTGCTTGAGCATATGGTAGATAGTGTTTTATATTTTGAAGGGCAGTCAGATAGTCGTTTTCGAGCAATTCGTGCGATTAAAAATAGATTCGGCGCAGTTAATGAGCTTGGAATTTTTGCAATGACTGATAAAGGATTAAAAGAAGTTACCAATCCATCGGCAATATTTTTATCTGGTCAAGCTGATGAAGTGCCTGGGAGTGTTGTTATGGCGACTTGGGAAGGAACTAGACCGTTAATGGTTGAAGTGCAAGCATTAGTAGATAAATCCTATGGCGCACCGGCTAGAAGAGTTGCTAGTGGTTTTGAGCAAAATAGATTGGCAATTTTACTTGCGGTTTTACATAAGCATGGTGGCATTGGGACATATGATTACGATGTATTTATTAATGTTGTTGGTGGAATGAAGGTTTCTGAAACTGCGAGTGATTTGGCTATTATTGCAGCGGTTGTTTCAAGTTTACAAAATAAAATCTTAGCGCGTGATACTATAATATTTGGCGAAATTGGTTTGGCTGGAGAAATTCGGCCTGTGCAAAGTGGTCAGGAGAGATTACGTGAAGCACAAAAACATGGATTTACGCGCGCGATTATTCCTAAGGCTAATTCTCCGAAAATGAGCTTAGACATTGAGGTTATTGCGGTTAAGGGTATACAGGATCTTTTGCTAAAAATATAAATAAAATGTATCATAGCCCGATGAGAATTCTTCACGTATATAAAACATTTATTAACGATACTATGGGCGGAACGCAACAAGTTATCGCTAATATAATTCGTCATTGCCCAGGTAAAAATACTAAGTTTGGGGTGCTTTCGCTTGCGCCAAGAAAAACTGGAGTAGATCTTTCATTTATGAATACTGAAAATATTCATTATAAGGAGAGTTTTACACTTGCTTCTAATCCGGTATCTTTTAAATTAATGTTGGATTTTGGAAAGATTATCGAGCAATATGATTTAATTCATTATCATTTTCCATGGCCATTTGCAGACTTGTTAAATTTGCTTTGGCGTGTTTCTAAACCATACGTTATTACTTATCATTCAGATATTGTTAAACAAAAGAGTTTGATGGGAATATATAGACCATTAATGCATAATTTCCTAAAAAAGGCAAAAGTGATCGTTGCTACTTCCGAAAATTATTTAAATACCAGCGAAGTTTTACAAAACTATAAAGATAAGGCAACTGTTATCCCAATTGGTATTAATATGGAAGATTATATGCAACCGAGTCAATCTAGGATTGAGTATTGGCAAAATAAATTTGGGAATAAATTTTTCTTATTTGTTGGGGTAATGCGTTATTATAAAGGCTTACATGTCTTGCTTGAAGCCATGCAAAATATCAATTTCCCTTTATTGATTGGTGGCTCTGGGCCAATTGAGCAAGAATTACGCCAATTGGTAATTAAGTATAAGTTAACTAATGTACATTTTTTAGGGCAATTATCCGAAGAAGATAAAAGTGCATTGCTTAAATTATGTTTATGTTTAGTATTTCCATCTAATTTAAGATCAGAAGCATTTGGCATATCTTTGCTGGAAGGGGCTATGTTTGGCAAACCTCTAATTTCTACCGAGATTGGTACTGGTACAAGTTATATCAACCAAAATAAAGAAACAGGTTTAATAGTTCCAGTTAATGACGCAAAAGCATTGCGAGAGGCTATGCGAGCAATTTGGAATAACGATTTTGATAATGATAAAATGGGCGCAGCCTCTCAAAAGCGCCACAAAGATTTATTTACTGCATCGAAAATGGCAAGTTCATATCAGGCGCTTTATTCTAAATTGATATAAATAGGACTGCTCCGCTTCCTTACGGTCGCGGCTCTGATTCAGTAGTTTAAGCAAGACATAAATTATCATTTAAATTAGTATCTTTTTTATCATAATACGCTTGTCGTAATTCTTTTAGCCAACGCTTAATCGTAGCAATGAGATCTGCAAATAACGGACGCTCTCCTTTTAAAGTTGCCATTAAATCCGGAAACAATACGCCTCTTCCTTCGCGCCACGCATAATAATCGGCAAACCAACGTCTTTCGCCGTTTAGGCAAGCTCTGGTTTGTGCAAAGAGTGTATCATAAATGCGCGATTGTCCATCATCACTCGGATCATAAGCATGTTGCACTTTTAGCTTATGACGCTTAGGTTTAAAAAAAGCCATTTGATGTACGGCACTATCAAATACTTTATGAGTTATAGTTCCAAGGTCAGTATTGTTACTCAAAACTGTATCTGGAAATTCTTCTTTGAGTTTATTGTACCATTTATCTTTAAATGCGTTTAATTCCTGCATAAATAGCTCTTTATTATTTTTTTCTATATGATTTAGCATAATTTCGCTATTAATTTCCCAATTTTTTTGCATTAGATTGAGAAAATCTTGCCACTTTATTAACCAAAGTTCAATTTTATCAGGAGTGGGTCTTGTTTTTAAAAACTTTTGAGTAACATCTTCTAAAAATGTAGAATAAATAACACTCACACTTTCTTGGAATTCAGCTTCTACAGCCA
>CAZADN010000175.1:0-4483 GCA_964483895.1 uncultured Legionellaceae bacterium | reverse complement strand
TCCAGTAAGAGTTTTTGTTTAGTTACTGATGTTACAGTTATAGTATAGAGGATGTTGAGGGGTTTTGCAATGGGTATTGGAAAATTTTCTATAAATATTTTCTGATTGTATTGATAATTGCAGAATAATGTTCTATTATGAAAATGATTTGAATAATTAGAAAAAAATTGGCGCTTAATTTCCTAAATGGAACGGATGACGATCATGAACAAATTGCTGACTTCATTAATTGTAACATTATTATTATGCGGTTGTGGTAACGCCTCATCAAATGATATACCTACCTTGACAATACCGCCTTCTTCTCCAATCACACAACAACCTGAAATATATTCTCAAAGCACAAACCATCCTTCAGAATCTGTCTGGCAAGTAAAAATAACAAATGTGAAGCTGGCAACTGATCTGTCTACAAAACAAATCATAGCACAGTATAACGGCAGTATGGTTGAAGTCCCACAGGAGCAGTCACCCACGAAAGGCAGTTTATTCTTGTTACTAGAGTTGCTTGTTGAAAAACAAGGAGTAGGAAGGGCTACTTTTTCATGGAAGGATACTTATATACTGGATGAAGCAGGAAATAAATATTATCGCCATGAAAACGATACATTCCTAGATGTCCAGAATTTCAAGAGATTAAAAGCTACTGACATCAAGCTGGGAACGAGTCAGGGCTATGTTTGCTACGAAATACCAGAAAATATTATTTCTGATAGCTTATGGTTGGTCAATAACAGTGATAGCACCGAAATAAAGATAAAAGTCAACCTACAGGATGGCAAATAAGACTAATAAGGGGATGCAATATGAAACCATCAAAAAAGCACAAGTATTATTTAGTTGTATTGGTGTTTTTATCTATAATTATTTTTATTGCTTACTATTACAGCAGAAACACAGGTTTAACCTCAAAATTTAAGTACACAAACAAAAACAACACGCGTTTAGCGGTTCAGTCTTCAGCATCCCCTCAGGCAAGTGTATCAACACCTATTCCTGCTGTATCTCAAAGCCCAGCCGAACCGGAGGTTACAACTGAAAATAATTCCGGTGCACCACGTAGAGAAGACGACCTCGTAAACGCTGCTCAAAAAATGATTGACGAGCAAGAAAAAATTGACAAGTCCTTATTGGCAGAGCTTGATAGTGGAGAATATACCTTTGAAGATCCGCTGATTGTAGTTAATCCGTATAATATTGCACCACTAACTGCGCTTGCGCTGTTTACTTCAGAAGAACCGTTAAATATTTCTATTCATGTAGAAGGAAAAACTAAATTAGCTGATGTTGATTTTACTTTTGATGGATACAATACTCGACATATGATACCTGTTTATGGTTTATATGCGAATACATATAATAAGGTAACGTTAACTGCGAAATCACAAGAAGGCTTAATTTTACTTAACAAATTAGAAATTAAAACAGAACCATTACCAAATGAACACTCAAAAAACATCATTCAAACCGAGTTAAATACACCTGATAAGTATAACCCCGGTTTTAATTTTTCATATAAAAACAAGACAATGTTCGATGTTAATGGAGATTATAGATGGTTTTTAAAGGCTTTTTCACGTAATAGCACCGGAGTGGTTTTTACTGATTATAACGGAGATTTTATTATACCTATTGGTGATTCCCTTGATGATGATAACATTTTTTATTTTATAAATAGGTTAGGAAAAATTAGCAGAGTTTACTACACTCCATATGGAGTACATCACGATATAGTTACTAACGATATAGGTAATATTATTGTAACAGGAAGCAAAGGAGATACAATAGAAGACTTCATTTACGAAATAGACATAAATAGTGGAGAGATTATTAACTCTATTGATTTAAAAGAAGTATTACAGAGAACGCGGAAAAGCGAAGCGGGGTTTGGGGCTGCAGACTGGTTTCATAACAACTCAATAGTTTATAAAAATAATGAAATAGTTATTTCTGGTCGTCACCAATCAGTTGTTGCAAAACTTTCTTGGCCTGAAGGTAGTCTAAAATGGATATTATCTAACCATAATAATTGGGTTCCTTTATTTTGGAAATACTTACTAAGCCCAACAGGTACTGGTTTTGAGTGGCAATATAATCAGCACTCTGCAAAAATACTACCGGATATTGATAACGATGTAAATACGGTTGACATTATATTATTTGATAATGGTAATGAAAGACTAAAATTAAATAAAGAGCTGCAACGAGCTATATATAATAACGAAATAGTTGAACCTGAGAATTATTCACGAATTGTCCATTACCGTATTAATGAGAAAACTATGCAAGTTGAACAAATTTGGCAATTTGGTAAGGAACTAGGCGAATCATTTTTTTCAAATACTGGGAGTGGAGTAACTTTTCTTGCAAACAAGAATTATTTAGCATCATCTAATGTCAAAACATATACAAATGATGGTTCGAACACCGATTATGCAGTTTATATTGAAATTAACACAAATAAAGATATCGTTTGGCAAGCTCATGCTACAAGCAAAGATGTAACAGGGAATTACACTGAATATCGTGTTGACCGTTTCCATATTTACAATGATTACGCGAATAATCTTAATATTGGCATCCAAGCTAAAAATTTTATCCCAAGTGATGTATTACCAATAATTCCACATGAACCTAACAGTCCATTAGCCACCGATCTTGTAAAGTATATTATAAATACTAAGATCAATGACAATGATACAGCAACAGTTAATATCGAAAATAAATGCGGCTTGGATTTATATTCAGACGGTAACAATCCTGTTAACATTGGCGTAAGGATTTATGACAAGGATAATAATTTTATTAAAGAAGATAGGATTGGTCTAGGTAGAAAAGGATTGTTGAACGGTCAAATTAGAGAACTCGTTTATAACTATAGAAATATCGATCTGAAAAGTGGAGAATACAAATTTGAGTTTATGCTAGTTCAAGAAGCTGTAGCCTGGTTTGAACCCGAAAACAAAGCAATAATAAGCATAGATATTTTCAGATAGGACATGAACTTATGATTAAAAAAAACAAAACTAAATATTTGTTTCTATTTTTGTTTCTTGTATTCATAGCATCAACATTATTAGTAATTAATAGTGGGTTACTCGTTAATCCTACACCCTCGCTTTTAAAAGACAAAACACTAGTACCTTATTACGATATTCTTAGGTACCAATCTGAGCGGGAATCCGAAATTATTAATGACTACAACAGTTCTTCATACACTTTTGATGATCCATACATTATTTTAGACCCATACAACATGAATCCACTATCAGCTATGGTTATATTTGAAACAGACACTCCAAGCGATATTGATGTAACAGTTTTAGGGGATGACAAGTTTACTACCTTCACCTATACAAAAACAAACACGACTACACATGCAGAAATTCCTATAATAGGACTATATGCCGGAAAGGATAACGAAGTAGAATTAACAATAACATCACCTGATGGAACTAAGCAGACGGCATTACTAAAAATTCAAACCGAGCTATTACCATTAGACTTTCAAGAGTACACGTTAGTAACTTCTTCCCCAGAAAAAATGGAAGATGGTGTCACTCTATTTACGGCTTGTTTTTCAGATTCTTACAGCGCGTTACTGGATAGCGCCGGGAAAGTACGTGGTTATTTATCAAACAAAGATATGGCTCATGGAACATCAATGATTACTCTTAAAAACGGCAACATGATATCAACGGGTGATGAATATAAGCAAATACCTTACAACATGACCTCCTTGTACGAATACAACTGGCTTGGAAAGATTTTTAAAGAATACGAAATTCCTAACGGTGTCCATCACAGTATTCAGGAATTACCTAACGGCGACATTTTAGCGGTTTCTAACGATGCAGAAATGTTTAAAAATGGTACACGCGAGGATATGGTTATAATAATTGACCGAACCACAGGATTAGTAAAAAAAGAATATAATTTTCGCAATATTCTTGATGAAACCAGAGACCCCTACCACCATTTTCATCCCGATATTAAAAACGCAGCTAATATTGACTGGATGCATACTAACTCAGCTGTACACGACGAAACCGATAATGCAATAATAGTATCTTCTCCAACCCAGAGTATTGTTGTAAGTATTAATGCTGATACTTCTGATATAAACTGGATTTTAGGATCACACGAGGGTTTTGATGGCAACTCAGAAAAATTACGTGAATACCTGTTAACCCCTGTTGGTAACAACTTTGAATGGCAATGGTGTCAACATGACCCTATGCTTTTACCTGATATGGATAATAACCCCGATACACTGGACATTTTGCTTTTTGATAATGGGCAAAGCAAGAGCTTTTTTAAAGATAAAGCCGTTCCTCCTACTGAAAATTACTCACGTGGCGTACAATTCCGTATCAATAAAAAATCAAGAACTGTAGAACAAATATGGGCATACGGTAAGGAACGAGGAAGTGAGTGCTACGCGACATTTTTAGGAGATGCAGATTATTTAGCATCTACAGGA
>CAZADN010000174.1:0-4489 GCA_964483895.1 uncultured Legionellaceae bacterium | reverse complement strand
CTTCGCACCACTTTTAGACCACAGAAAATACAAACATCGTTAACTTAAGGGCACCGAGGGTCAACTTTAACTCCACAGTGTTGGAAAAGGCACGGCCCAAAGATTTTCACCCATGCGTCCTGCATGTTCTCCGGTATATAATACCATACCAATAAAAGGCCTTTTCTAAGAAATCAGGCTTCGCGCCTACTATCTCTCCTTGAGACAACGGTCGCAAACGGATTTTTCTAATTCGTCCCGCTAATGATTCCTGAACACCAGGTAATGCTTGAATATTTGCCGAACCGGTTAATAAAAACTGTCCATTTCGCGTATTCTCATCAACAACAAGTTTTATTGCGGTTAATAAACTTACTACACGTTGTATCTCATCAATAATAAGCATTTTACCTGGCTGTTTCACAAAACTTTGTGGATCAGTCATCACAAATTGCTTTAAAGCGAGATCATCTAAAGTAAAATAAGGCGTCTCTTTAGTGACAAGCTGCTTGGCTAACGTTGTTTTTCCACACTGCCGAGGACCAGTCAATAAAACTACTCGCCTAGTTCTCAAAGAGTTTTCCAGCGTGTATCTTTGCCATCTTTCGATTATCTTTTTCACAAACACCTTTCGATATATCCCGCGATTTTCATAATTTCAACCCCGCGATTTTAAAAAAAGGTAGATATTCTAAGGCAAATTACGTCGACTAAAGACAAAGGACGCCATCATCAACAACAAAACCGAATATACCAATCCATATAACGTCGCTACATTTATAAATTCCATCGGGATAGGCTTAAAACTTGCTGCCAAAGAATTAACATCAAAATACTGAAAATTAGGCAAAATAAAAGCCAAATAATGCATTAATTTTATAACGATGCCTTTTTGAAAAACCGTATCCATATTTTTTAATAAATCATTATATAAACCTAGTATAAAAAGTGTGCCAGTAATCAGTAAACAAACAATAGGCGAAGCTGTCATCACGCTAAAAAAGAAGGCCAGCGCGGTGAGTAAAACCACCTCCATATAAACCATTAAAATAGCCTTCGGCAAATTCCAACTTAATAGAATATTGGGTCCTTTCCCGATATGACCTAAAATTATCACCGCTAAAAATACCACAGAGGTTAAAATAACGATCATTAATAAAACCGTACAAATACCTAAATACTTCCCTAATAAAAACTGAGTGCGTGTAATGGGTTTACTAATTAAGGTATGCAGTGTACGCCGTTCCAACTCTTTGAAAAAAGTAAAGCAACCATAATACAAGGCCATAATTTCACATAAAATACCCATGCCCACCAACCCAACATCAAGGGTCATTCTATCTTTTTCTCCCGGGGTAATATTCCCCATAAAATGAGCAGATAATACAATAAAGCATCCAAAAATTAATAAACTATATAAAACTTTATCATGTAGAGCTTCTTTAATGGTGATATTGATAATGGATAATACTTTCATGCTTTTTCTCCTGCTTCCATCTGAGAAATAAAGTATTTTTCTAATGAATCACGAAGGATGTTAATGCCAATAATGTCTAAGTTTTTTTTCTGCGCTTGAGTTAGCACCTTAGTTAAAGATGCCACATCTGGCACACGAATAAGAAGACGTTCGCCTTGGGTTTCCCATGTGGTTGCAATCTTAACTAAGTCCATTTCGACATGACTCACATTGTCAATGATAACCTCAATACCCGTTATACTCGAAGTTAAAATGGATTTTAATTCTAAATTTTTTAACAATTCTCCATGAGAAATAATAGCCACTCTATCACACAGTGTTTCGATGTCATGCAGAATATGACTTGAAAATAGGATTGTTTTACCTTCATTACCTAAAGATTGGATAAGTTTAGCCATTTCGTATCGGCCCATAGGATCAAGACCTGACATGGGTTCGTCTAATAAGAGTAATTTTGGATCGTGTAAAATGGCTTGGGCTATACCGATGCGTTGTAGCATGCCTTTGGAATATTCTTGAAGAGTTCGTGACCCAGGAACGTTTGCTAACCCGACTCGCTCTAAAGTCTGCTCGATTCTTTGACGCCGTAGGTGACGTGGAATGTTATAAAGATTAGCATAAAAGTCTAGTAAACCCCTGGATGTTAGAAAAAGATAAAAATGCGGGTGTTCGGGTAGATAACCTAAAAGTTGGTGAGTTTCGATACTTCCAGCGGGGTATCCAAATATGTTAATGGTGCCCTTTTTAGGAAAAATTAATCCTAATATAGTTTTAATTAAGGTACTTTTTCCAGCGCCGTTAGAGCCTATTAAACCGCAAATTTCGCCTTGTTTTATTTGAAGGCTTACATTCTTAAGTATAAGTTTTGAGGATTGATAAAAATGATGCCCCTTGAGAAATATGTGAAGATTTTCTATATTAATAGCATTCATTTTCGACCTCAATTATGTTTAAATTTGCTTTTATAAGAATGATCTAAGAGAAATAGTGGAGAGGATGAATCCAGCTCAATTTTACCAGTTTTTCTATCCATTCTATATGGGAAACCTTCTGGATCTAACGGCGCAAAGGTAATTAACCCATACAAATAAGAAGAAGTTAAAACTTTCCATTCTGCTTCAGGATAATGTCCTGTTTTATTATAATAATTTCTTATTAATCTATTAAGTTCTGCCCGGTCATCAACAGATCTTAACCATTTATAATTTAAATCGAACCATTTCCTCTCTCTTCTAGTTAAATCTGCACTAATTAAATTTTTTAGCACCTTTCTTATAATTCGATAGTTCTTAGTAAATAAAGCATTATTAAACGCAAAAATTTTGAGCCATGCAGGAGAGTGAGAAATTAAGCTGGCTTGGTATAAAACTTCTGTTGCAACATTATATTTTCCTAATTCATTATAAGCTTGTGATTTTTGTAAATAAAACCTCCAATTTGTTGGATTGGTTTCAATTGCTTTATCTATAATAATTAACATCTTCTTCAAAATTTCTTTTCTTTCACTTATAGGGAGAATGGTGTAAATCATTAAGGTATAATCGATTGCCGTTAAAAGATGCGGTTCGAGGGTATTAATAATATTGAATAAATATAATAAATTTTCCATGGGTTTGTTTGAGTAAAAACGTGGATCGTAAGTAAATTCTCGTAATTTTAACCAATAAATTTCACCCATAACACTATGATATTTAGACGGAATCATTAATTTATAATTTTGAGGGGAATAGCTGGTTTCTATTAGATTCTCATGAGAAATATAACAAATCTTATCAAGGTTTAGTTGGAGAAAATGTAAGCTATAAAAAATAACTATAATTAAAATGGTTACAAATGAATATCTTAAAAAAGTTAAATTCATCTGAGTTCCTTCTCTTTAGTAAAAAGTAAATAAAAATGAGGACAAAGTCCTCATTTTTATTTACTAAATATTATCTACAAGCTAAAGGAGCATATTTGGCTAATAAAGTTCCTGCAGATGCACCTGTAGCTCCTGTAGGTGCTGCGCTATTTGCAGGGGTTGCAATACTTGAGCCTAAGGCATTACATCTAAAGAAAATAGCAGATGCTTCCCCAACTGTATTAGCGACCCAAGGATTAAAATTTAAAGTTTGGCCGGCTATGGCAGCATTAGATTCTAATCCATAAGTACTTATTATTTGTCCAAGAGTCACTGCTTGAGTAGCAACATATCTACCATGTACTACACCTGCAGCTGGTAAACCACCAGAACCATCATTCATAGGACCAACGCTCCCTACAGCGGCCATAGTACCATAATGAGAATAATATTCACTGATTGTTGTTTTTACCCCATTTGCGAGACTGATAGCTTCAGTTGCTTGTGCGCGAATCGTATAATCCATATAACCAGGAATAGCAATCGCAGCCAAAATACCCACAATCGCCACTACAATCATTAATTCAATCAAGGTGAAACCTGATTGGCGTTTAATTTGTTTGTTCATATTTGAATCTCCTTTGTAAATTCAAAACCACGGAAATAGGCCCATCTTTACTTAGCCCCTCGGGCCTCTGCCAGGTTTCCCCTGAACAAGTGCATGGCACTTGCAAAGACAGTGTAGGGATAATTTTCATCTAGGTGCGTACGAATTCCTTCTCTTATTACAACTCCGTGGACGCATCTCCTTAAAGAGGTTAAGGTTGGATGAAATATGTTATCTTAACCCTACTTCGTAAGTATGGTACTGCATTGTAAAAAAATCAAATAAATTGCTTTAAATTTATTTAAAAAATGCGATTGAGTAAATATAATCAAAATACTAAAACAGCGGAGCGTACTATTTACAATTGATTGGTGCATATTTAGCTGGCAATGGATTGGGGGGGATACTTAGATTTTCATCGAGCCCCCCTTGTGACAAGGGTAACGCGGCTTCGTCAGCAGTGGCGCTTGCGCAACCCCATAATAAACCAGTAGTATTTTCAGATATGTTTACATTTGTATCGGTAATCACGAGTAAAAAAGTAGAATTGGAAGTATCTGTTAATATTGGTACAAAATTAATTGCA